>CALGUJ010000029.1 GCA_937902055.1 uncultured Pelolinea sp. | reverse complement strand
GGGAATAGATGGTCTCGTTGGCTCCCAAGACGTGAACGAAAGGCGTGGGCGTCATGGTAGGCGCAGCGGTTGGCAGCGGTTCAGGCGTAAGGGTGGGCGTCGCCTGGCCGGCGGGAGTTGCCGTTACGTAGGGGGTCAATATCGATCCGGCCCCGCCTGGGTCGCTGGTAAAAACGCCGCAAGCGCTGAACAAGAAAGCCAAAAGGCCAATCACCCGGTAAGTTTTCATAGGTTTCAATTATAACTTCCCGCCAAATCTCCATTTGATAAAGAAATATAAACTTCCGCCGGGTGGAAACCGCTGAACAGTATAATGAAAATGGATTCAGGAGGAATAGTCATGAAAAAGGTTTGTTTATTCATTTTGCTACCGGTTTTTATCGCTGCCTGTTCCCCGAAACCAGAACCGGAAATTGCCATTTTACCGGCTCCCGGGCTCGCGGAAACACAGGAAGCGCCCACGGAACCGCCGGCTTCCGCGGCATGCGTTGCCGACATGATCCCTCAAGAGATCGTTTTCACTGCATCCGATGGTCAGGAATTACTGGGTTATTTTTACTCGGCCTGCGCCAAAGAAGCGCCGGTTGTGGTTTTGATGCACTGGATTGGCGGGGATAAATCCGATTGGTACGAGATTGCCGCCTGGCTGCAGAACCGCGGGCTGGATAATCCCTTTGAAAACCCGGGCAGCAATGCATGGTGGGACGAAAGTTGGTTTCCTGCGATCGATCCGGAGGTCTCTTACAACGTTATCATCTTCTCATTCCGCGGTTGCGAGCCCTACCAAACCGGCTGCCGGGAGCGGGACCTTGCGGGCTGGCTGCTGGACGCTAACGCCGCCATGCTGAAAGCTTCTGAATTGGCAGGCGTGGATCCCGGCAGAGTGGCCGTAATCGGCTCGAGCATCGGCGCCGATGGCGCGGCCGATGGCTGCTTGTGGCTGAATGAACAAAAGTCCGGCGCCTGCAAGGGCGCGCTGTCGCTCTCCCCGGGCAGTTACTTGGGAGTATCCTATCCCGACGTGGTTCAAGAATTGGGCCAATTGGCAAATGCCCCTCAAATCTGGTGTCTGGCGGATGAAAATGAAATCGCCATATGCGATTACGCAGCGGGCTCCAATCCCAATTTCAAAAGTATTCAAGTTGCCGGGGGCGGTCATGGCAATGAGCTGCTCCGGCCGGGTCTGACCCCCAGCCCGATGGAGAGCATATTGGATTTCCTGGAGACCGCCCTAGCTGAATAAAGCGGCAAAACAGGTTTTATTTCAGAAATTCTGCTCGCTCGTTGCTAAAGTCAGGTTGTATTTCATTTTAATGATATATTCTTAACAAACCATGATTCCGTCTTCATCCAACCTAACCAATTGGGCAGCCGAACGGCAATTCCTGGGCAGGTTCTACCAGTCGCAGGGTATGCGCGATGCCGCGCGCGTCAGCAATGATTGCGGGCCGACCAGCCTGGCCGTGGTGTTGAACATCCTTGCTTTCCAGGCGAACCTGAACGCGCGTCCGCTGGAAAAAATCGCGTTGCTTGAATTTGCCGGGCTGCGTTTCTGGCAGCGCCTGCCGGATTGGGTTCCCTCTGTGGGCGGCGCCACCGCGCCCTGGGGAATGGCAGCCGCCTTCAACTTGTGGTCGGAGCGGATGAAATTGGAGTGGCGCGCCGAACGCCACAGCCGCGCCCGCCGCGCCCACGTGATCGAACACCTGATGAACGGGCGGCCAGTCACCGCTTTGAAGATCTGGAGCAACGGCGGAGCGCACTGGGTCAACCTGATGCGCTACTCTTCTGAAAAAGACCGGGTATATTTTCTTGATCCCAATCCCTGGCTCGAACATCTACCGCCGGAAAAAAGACTCCAATCGCAAACCTGGCCGGACTTTGAAGCCGACTGGAGCCGCGCCTGTTGGTGGTCGCGCCTGCTGGGCATTCACAACGAGATCATCGTCTATTCCAGGTTGATCTGATCAGCATGCCCCGACATAGGCGCGGTTGAGATAAACCAGCGGGCGGCCTTCCTCTCCTGCCTTTCCCTCTATTACCTCGCCGATTATCACCATCGATTTCGGCAATTTCTGCAACCGGTACACGCGGCAATCCAGCCAGGCCAATCCGCCCGCCAGCAGCGGTGCAGGGCTTTTCAGGGTGAAGGTTTCCAGGCCTTCGAAACGATCCTGCATGCGTTTGCCGAAGCCGGCGAAACGGTCGGAGAGTTCACTCTGCGCACTTGCCAGGATGGTGATGCCGAAAAGCCCGCTCTGTTCGATCATGGTCTGCAGCGGGTTTTCCAACGCCAGGTTGAACAACACCAAAGGCGGGTCGAGCGAGAGCGAAGTGAACGAACTGATGGTCGTGCCGGCTCTGGCGCCCAGGCAGGCGCTGGTCACCACCGCCACGCCGGAAGCCCAGTTGCGCATGGCCAGCCTCAATTTTTCTCCACTTTCTTCTTCAAATCGCTTTATCTTTTCCATATCAGGTTTGAATATACCCGTATAAACCCGCGCCGATTATCTGACATATATTAATGAAAGCCATTCACAGCCGCATTGAGGTTGGTATAATTCCTCAATTCACAGCGTTTCAACTGGAGCAATTATGCAGGATAAGCTGAATTTTCAAACCATCATGATGACCTTGCAGCATTTCTGGGGCGACCATGGCTGCCTGATCTGGCAGCCGTATTACACCCAGGTCGGCGCAGGCACCATGAATCCCGCCACGGTGCTGCGCGTACTGGGCCCGGAACCCTGGAACGTCGCCTACGTGGAACCTTCCATCCGCCCGGACGACGGCCGCTATGGGGATAACCCTTACCGCATGCAGCAGCATTACCAATTCCAGGTCATCCTGAAACCCGATCCGGGCAACCCGCAGGAGCTTTACCTGCAATCCCTGCAGGCGCTGGGCATCAACCCGCACGAACACGACATCCGTTTCGTGGAGGATAACTGGGAATCGCCCGCGCTGGGCGCCTGGGGGCTGGGCTGGGAAGTCTGGCTGGATGGCCAGGAGATCACGCAATTCACCTATTTCCAGCAAGCCGGCGGCGTCAACCTCGACCCCGTCTCGGTTGAGATCACCTACGGCCTGGAACGCATCGCCATGGCGCTGCAGGGCAGTTACAACTTCAGGAAAATCCAGTGGAGCCCCAACTTCACCTACGGCGACGTGAATTATCAGGCTGAATACGAACACAGCCGCTATTATTTCGAAGTGGCGGATATCGAGCGTCTGTACGAAATGTACGACCTGTATGAGAAAGAAGCCAACCTGGCGCTGGACCAAGGGCTGGTGCTCCCGGCGCACGACTATATCCTGAAATGCTCGCATACTTTCAATGTCCTCGACACACGCGGGGCAGTGGGCGTTACCGAACGGCAGGCGCTGTTCGGGCGCATGCGCGAGCTATCCCGCCGCACGTCCGAAGCCTATATTGCCCAGCGCGAAGCCCTGGGCTTTCCCTGGTTGAACAAGCCGGTTTCGGTTTCATCTGCTTCAAATCCCAATCCGCAGCCGGAATTGCCCGCGGCCGCCAAATCCGCCGACCCTGCTGATTTCCTGCTGGAGATCGGCACGGAGGAATTACCCGCGGCAGACCTGGAGAACGCTTTCCAGCAGCTTCAAAACCTGGTGCCTGAATTGCTTACCGGGTTGCGCCTGGAATTCAAGGAAGTCAAGGTCCATGCCACCCCCCGCCGCCTGGCAGTGCACGTCAGCCAACTGGCCGGCAAGCAGCTCGAGGTCACCCAGGAAGTCAAGGGGCCTCCCGCCGACCGCGCTTACGATAAAGACGGCAACCTGACCCCCGCAGCGTTGGGTTTCGCGCGCAGCAAAGGCGTGGATGCCAAAGACCTGTCCGTAAAGGAAGTGGACGGCGGCAAATACCTGACCGCGGTTGTGCACCAACCCGGTTTGTTTACTCAGGATATCCTGCCGGAAAAGCTGGCCGAACTGGCGGCGCGCTTGCGTTTCGATAAATCCATGCGCTGGAACGCCAGCGGCGTGAGCTTTTCGCGCCCCATCCGTTGGCTGCTGGCTTTATTCGGTTCGACAGTCGTACCCTTCCAATATGCCGGCCTGACCTCCGGGCGCGTCACGCGCGGGCTGCGCTTCAGCGACGCCGAGGAATACCCGGTCAGAGACATCCCGGATTATTTCGCATTTTTGAAAAAGCAAGGCATTATCAGCGACCCCGCCGAACGGAAAGCGGAGATCGAGAAGCAAGTCGGAGACTTGTACGCGTCCATAAAAGCCGCTGAAAAGATCGATAGCGGTTTGCTGGACGAGGTTACCAACCTGGTCGAGGCTCCCACTGCCCTGCTGGGCAACTTTAATGAAGACCACCTGAACCTGCCCAGCGAGGTGCTGGTGGGCGTGATGAAAAAACACCAGCGCTATTTCCCGGTGGCGCAGCCTTCCGGCGCGCTGATGCCGCACTTCATCACCATCCGCAATGGCGGCCAGGAACGCCTGGACATCGTGGCGCACGGCAACGAGGAAGTGATCCAGGCGCGTTTTTCTGACGCGGCTTTCTTCATCAACGAAGACAACAAGCATAGCCTGGAAGATTTTATCGCGCGCGAGGACTCGCTGACTTTCCATCCCAAGCTGGGCTCGATGCTGGACAAGACCAAACGCATCGTCAGCCTCACCGAAAAGCTGGGCAGTGAGCTCAAATTAAGCCCCGCGGAAATGAAAACCGCCCTGGAAGCCGCGCAGCTCTGCAAAGCCGACCTGGTATCCAAGATGGTGATCGAGATGACCTCCCTGCAGGGCACCATCGGCAAATACTATGCTCTGCAGCGTGGCAAGGACGCGGCCGTGGCGCAAGCCATTGAAGAACACTACCAGCCGCGCTTCGCCGGCGACAAATCCCCCGCCTCCCGCGCCGGTTTGGTGGTTGGTCTGGCTGACCGCCTGGATTCGCTGATCGGCCTGTTCACCGCCGGCATGGCGCCCAGTGGCACCAAAGATCCTTTCGGACTGCGCCGCGCCGCCATCGGCCTGGTGCAGAACCTGATCCAGGCAAACATCCCGCTGAACCTGCAAAAGATCGTCTCGCGGGCTGCCGCCCAGCTTCCGCTGGAGTCCAACCCCAAAGATACCCAGGCCTGCCTTGACTTCATCGCCGGGCGATTGGAGCAAATGCTGCTGGAAGAAGGATACGCCTACGACGTGATCAACGCAGTGCTAGCCGCCCAGGGCGACAACCCCGCGCAGGCCATGCAAGCCATCCGCGAATTGAGCCAGTGGGTCAAGCGCGATGACTGGCGCGACATCCTGCCGGCGTATTCGCGCTGCGTGCGCATCACGCGCGCTGAAAAAGTGACTTACAATATAAGCGCCGGGCATTTCAAAGAAAGTCAGGAAAGCGCCCTATACGAAGCAGTCCGGACCGCCAAAGACAAGGTCAGCGCCAACCCGACCGTGGAAAATCTGCTGGGCAGCCTGCTGCCGGTCATCCCGGCCATCAACGCCTTTTTCGACACTGTCCTGGTCATGGATGAAAACCAGGCCGTACGCGAGAACCGTCTGGGGCTGCTGCAGGCGGTTTCCAACCTGGCGGCCGGTATCGTCGATCTTTCCAAGTTGGAAGGTTTTTAAAAATTTATCAGTAGAAAACAGAGGTAAAAAAAAATGGCATCCATACAATTGAAAAAAGCATATGAAGGTAAATCCGATAACGAAGTATACGAAGCCGCGATCAAGGCAATCCCCAACGCGGGTTTGACTGTTTGGAAAAAACGTGAATTGGCCCGCCTGGTGCTGGGCACCGGCAACGTGGATGGGCAGGAAGTGCGCTGCAATATTGTCGTGAGCATGCTGGATGGCAGCGTGACAGTCAGCGCCGAAGCCGACGACCTGCCTGAGGAAAAATTGACCCAAACCGCTGAAAAGTTATTGGTTGAATTGGATAAATTACTGGCTTAACCTGTCTATCAACTTGCATTAACTGCGAATTTCAATTAAAGTAAAACCATCCTCGGATGGTTTTATTTTTATTTACCATATCATGAATACGATTGATGAGATCAAAAGCCGGCTGGACATCGTGGATATCGTGTCCGAAAGCGTCAAGCTGAAAAGGAGCGGCAAAAACTACACCGGTTTCTGCCCCTTCCATGCCAACACGCATACACCCGCTTTTGTAGTCTTCCCCGATTCCGGCACTTGGCGCTGTTTCGGCGAGTGCAATGAAGGCGGCGACATTTTCCGCTTCGTGATGAAAAAAGAAGGCTGGGATTTCAAAGAAGCGCTGCAAAACCTGGCAGAACGCGCCGGGGTCAAGCTGGAACCGCTCACCCCGCAGCGCGAGAAAGAGAATGAACGCGACGTCCAGCTACGCAAATTATTGGAAGAAGCCGTCGTATTCTACCGCCACCAGTTGACCCAAACCGAAGAGGGCAAAGAAGCTTTGGCTTTCCTCGCCAAACGCGGCCTCAAACCCGAAACCGCCGAAGCCTGGGGGTTGGGTTACGCGCCCAACGCCTGGGACGCCACCCTGAATTACTTCCTGAAAAAAGGTTACCCGCAAAAGGATATTATCGACGCGGGTTTGTTGAGCGAAAAAGACGATGGCCGTGCCTTCGACCGCTTCCGCCACCGCCTGATGTTCCCCATCCGCGATGCGGGCGGCAACATGGCTGGCTTCGGCGGGCGCATCCTGGACCCCAACGACGTGCCCAAATTCATGAACTCGCCGCAAACCTCGCTCTTCGATAAAAGCAGCCTGCTGTACGGGCTGGACAAAGCCCGCAAAGCCATCCGCAGCGGGGACCAGGCGATCATCGTGGAAGGCTACCTGGACGTGATCGTGGTGCACCAGGAGGGTTTCCAGAACGTGGTCTCGCCCATGGGCACTGCCCTGACCGAGGTGCAGATGCGCCAGCTTAAACGCTATACGCGCCGCATCGTGCTGGCGCTCGACCCGGACGCGGCCGGCGTCAAAGCCACTTTGCGCGGTCTGGAAGTGGCGCGCGAAGCGCTTGACCACAGCACCGACCTGGTCTTCGACGCACGCGGCTTGCTGCATAACGAAGCCCGCCTGCAGGCCGATTTGCGCGTCAGCAGCATGCCGGACGACCTCGACCCGGACGAAATCGTGCTGCGCAATCCCGAAGAGTGGAAAACCCTGATCGCCACAGCCAAGCCGATCATCACGCACGTGCTGGACACGCTGATCACAGGCGCGGATATCAGCGACCCGAAAACCAAAAGCGATATCGCCGGCCGCATCCTGCCGCTGATCAACGACGTGCCCAACCCTGTGGAACGCGACGCTTACCGCCAGCAGGTGGCGCGCGTGCTGCAAGTGGACGAGCAGGCCTTGCTGATGCTTTCCGGGCAGAACCGCCGCAGCCGCCGGCAGCGTGACGCCCGTCCTGCCGCAGATAATACCGTGAAGCCGGTAGCAGGTATCGGGTTAAACCAATCCATCAACGTTCATGCCATGGAACAACTCGTTGTCGCTTACCTGGTCAAGAATCCGGACCAAATTTACCGCATCAACCGCTTCATGCAGAACCAGAAACTGGAGCGGCTGAACGTTGAAGATTTTCAATCCAGCGAACACCAGCAAATGCTGGAAGCAGTGTACCTGGCAGTCAAACAAAACGAGCAGGACCCGGATTCGTTTTTACAGGAAGCACTGGCGGAAGGCGATCTGGCGGTACTTTTCCCTGAAACCTCGGGGGAATCACAAGAAGAAAAGAAAGTCGACGAAAAACGGGAATTGGAGGACATCCTCTACACTATCATGCGCATGCGCCAGAATTCCGTGAACACCCGCATTCAGGATTATCGTTTCTTGCAGGATAACCAGGAATCCCCCCCGGAGATTGACGAGCAGCGCGCGTTCCAAGTCAATTTGATGAAGCTGATCCGCATGCGCGGCATTCTGGATAAAGCGCTGGCAGCCCCCTTACAGTTTGACTAGTCCGCTCTCATGTATAATTAAACCCATGACCCAAAAGGTTAATACGCCCAAATCGCCGTCGCCGCGGTCAAATAAAAGCCGGAAATCTCCCCCAAAAAAACAAGTGTTGATGGATGAGCCGCAGGGAGAAACCGATTCGCTCGAGCTTGAACCGGAAGAACTCGATGGCACTCTTCTACAGGAAATCGATCGGGAACCTTTCAAGCCGGATGAAGGCGACTTGCTGGATTCGGAAGTGGACATCGAAGAAGCCGCGGATGAAAGCGGCGAGATCGTGGCCGCCCCTTCGCTAACACTGGAGTTATCGGAAGACCCGGTGCGTCTCTACCTGAAAGAAATCGGCCAGATCGAGCTGCTCACTGCCGAATCCGAATTCCGCCTGGCCACTCGTAATGAAGCCAAGAAACGCCTGGATTGGCTGATGGAACGGGAAAGCGCATCTTCCAAAGATGACGAACGCATCCAAAACCTGTTTTGCCAAATCATCAAAGACCTGCTGGAGTCGTATAAAAACCTGCAGGCTTTCTGCCAATCCAATCCGGTGGTGGAATTGCCCGATTTTACGCTGGTGCTGGCGGAATCCCAAGCTTTGCGGCAGAAGTGGGAGAGCGACGAACCCTCCTACACCCGCGATTACCTGAATACTTTCTGGCGCGAGAACGAACACGTTTCCGACCCCATCCGCCAGCAACTGCTTGCCGGATTTATCCAGGAAATTTACGCATTCTTCCTGGCGGCTTACCTGCTGCCGGAATCTCTGGCGCTATACCTGCTGGAACAACTGCGCAGCAAGGGAAATTTTCCCACTGAAAAAACCTGCCAAAACCATTTGCCGGATATTCCGGACCTGAAAAAGAATATTCGCGCGGTGAGCGATCTTTCGGAGGATGCCACCCAAAACCTGATCAAGGCTAACCTGCGGTTGGTGGTCAGTGTTGCCAAGCGCTACCTGGGGCGCGGGATTTCACTGCTGGATCTCATCCAGGAAGGCAACCTGGGCCTGCTGCGGGCTGTCACCAAGTTCGACCCGGCGCGCGGTTTCAAATTCAGCACCTACGCCACCTGGTGGATTCGCCAATCCATCAGCCGCCACATCGCCGAACAGGCGCGCACCATTCGCATTCCTGTGCATTTATTCGAATCCATCTCCAAGCTGCTGCGCATCCAGCGCTCGCTGGTGCAGAAACTGGGCCGGGACCCCAACCCGGAAGATTTGGCGATTGAATCGGATTTCCTTCCCGAAGAAGATCGCAACCGCATCAAAAAAGCGCTCAAAGGCGACTCACCAATCGGCGCCGATTTGCAATCACGATGGGACGCGGCTGCGTTGAAAATTCAGCGCATCATGAAATCGGCCGAGGAACCGGTGTCGTTGGAGCGCCCGATCGGCGACGAAGACAGCAGTCAGTTGGGTGATTTCATCGAAGATGACGAAGCCATCGAACCCATGGACGCCGCCGCTCGCGAGATGCTGCGCGAACAGGTGCAGAACGCCCTGGGCGCGTTAAGCGAGCGCGAGCGCCAGGTGCTGGAACTGCGTTTCGGGTTGATCGACGGCAAAGATCACACGCTGGAAGAAGTCAGCAACTACTTCAATGTGACTCGTGAACGCATCCGCCAAATTGAAGCCAAGGCATTACGCAAGTTGCGCCATCCAACGCGCAGCCGCCACTTGCGGGAGTATTTTGGTTGAACAGGGAAATGGCTGTTCTTGCAGGGAATTTTTAACCATGTTATAATGCGCGCGCATTAAGAGATACAATTCTTGCATCAATATTGGGCTGTCATTACCTGGTCATGGTAAAAAGCCCAAAAACATTCCCTAAAAGGACTTTTTATCAATCAGCGTTCGTAGTTATGCATTTCTTGGCTATGTTTGCCCCAATTTCAATTCAATCTATTTAACTGACAGGTAGGTATTATGGAGATCTCCGAATTACAAAGCAAGCCACTGCACGAGCTTCGCAAGATGGGCGAGGAATTGGGTATTCCCAATGCGCGCATGCGTAAAAAGGAATATCTGATGATCGCCATCAACTCCCGCACCAGCGTGGAGGAAGGCGTCGAGAAAGGAGGCGGAATTCTGGAGATCATGCCGGAAGGGATTGGTTTCCTGCGCGAGAATTACCAGATGAGCAAGAACGACATCTACGTTTCCCAGGCGCAACTGCGCCGCTTCGACCTGCGCAACGGCGATATGGTTTTCGGGCAAATCCGCCCTCCGCGCGAATCCGAACGCCATTACGGCTTGATCAAGGTGGAATCGGTAAATGGCATGATCCCGGAGGAAAACCACGAGCGCGTTAAATTCGAAAACCTCACTCCGATCTTCCCCGAGCAGCGCATCGACCTGGAAACCAAACGCAACATCCTCTCCAACCGCCTGATCAACCTGATCGCGCCCATCGGGCGCGGGCAGCGCGGCATGATCGTCTCGCCGCCCAAAGCCGGCAAGACCACCATCATGAAAGAAATTGCCAACGCCATCTCCGAGAACTACCCGGAAATCGATTTGCTGGTCAGCCTGATCGGTGAACGCCCCGAGGAGGTCACCGACATGGACCGCTCGGTGGAAGGCGAAGTGGTCGCCTCGACTTTCGATGAACCGGTCACCTCGCACGTGCGCACCGCCGAGATCACCCTCAACCGCGCCAAACGCCTGGTTGAGATCGGCCACGACGTGGTCATCCTGATGGATAGCCTCACGCGCCTGGCGCGCGCCTATAACCTGGTGGTCAATCCCTCCGGCCGCACGCTTTCCGGCGGTATGGATCCCTCGGCGCTCTATCCGCCCAAACGTTTCTACGGCGCAGCCCGCAACATTGAAGGCGGCGGATCGCTGACCATCCTCGCCACCGCCCTGATTGATACCGGTTCGCGTTTGGATGACGTGGTTTACGAAGAGTTCAAAGGCACCGGTAACATGGAACTGCATCTTTCACGCCGCCTGCAGGAGAGACGCATCTTCCCGGCCATCGATCTTGAACGCTCTTCGACACGCCGTGAAGAATTACTACTCTCTCCGGAGATCCTGCAGCGTGTATGGCTCATGCGCCGTATGTATCTGCAAATGATCGGCCAGGCGCCCCAAGGCGCCGGCATGGATCCGGCAGTGGCGTCCGAAGCCATTTTAAACAAGATGAACCAAACCAAAAGCAATACCGAATTTTTGGAAGCGCTTTCCGCGGAGTCATAACTGTGTCCATTTTCAACAAAGCAGATCAGCCGGAAGAAAAACCCCGGGAAAAAACCGAAACCAGGAAAAACTATCCCGTCTGGCTGGTGGCTGCTACCTGGGTGATCTCCGGCTTGATGATCGCCCTGACAGGGTTTTCCCTCTATCAATATTTCAGCGGGAAATCGCTGTTTTCATTCCTGAATTTCTCCTCCCTGCGGCCTTCGGGCGAAGCCCAAACCGTTTCAAGCCTGCCGAACTACTCGCCCGATAAAACCTACGCTGCCGTGGAACGCTCGGCCAATCCCGATACGGTCCTGCCCACCGGCACACGCAGCGGCGTGGTGGAATACAAGGTCTCCAGCGGAGATTCGCTGTTCGGTATCGCTGAAAAATACGAGGTCGATCCCGAGACCATCCTGTGGGCCAATTACGACGTCCTGCAGGACGATCCTCACCTGATCTCGGTCGGCGACGAATTAAAAATTCCCCCCACC
>CALGUJ010000028.1 GCA_937902055.1 uncultured Pelolinea sp. | reverse complement strand
AGCTCGGTCAGGCTTACGACCTGGCTGCCGGCGGTATCCTTCCGGGCGGGAGCAAGAACAATTTCGAATTTACAGCTCCGTTTGTGGAATATGGCAAAGACATCTCAAGGACAATGCAATATCTGCTGAATGATGCCCAGACCTCGGGTGGCCTGTTGATCAGCTTGCCGCAGAACCAGGCGCGGCAATTCCTGCAAACCATGCATGCCAAATCAGAATCCGCAGTGATCATCGGAAAAGTAATCGAGAAACAGAGCTGCTTTATCCGGGTTGAGACGGCGATGGCGCAGGAAACCAATTGAACGTTCAAAAAACAACCCTCCTGGCGATGTTGAAATTAATCATCACCGCTGCCATTTGGGCGTCCACTTATGTGCTGGCGCGCATCCTGGTGAGGGAAATCGGGCCGATCAGCCTGGGCGGGCTGCGCTTCTTCACTGCGGGATTGCTCCTGGTAATCTATCTGAAATACCATAATTTCGACTTTTCCTCGCTCAAAGGGCATTGGTTCAAGTTATTCGCTTTGGGTGTGCTGTCTTTTTCAATCGGAAATGGCTGTACCTATTTCGCCCTGCAAAGCCTTCCATCAACTACGGTCTCGTTTTTGACGAGTTTCGTCACGCCGCTGGTATTGGTCATGGGGATCGTCTGGCTGCACGAAATACCCAACCTTATGCAATTGTGCGGCATGGCCATCGCCCTGACCGGAACCGTTCTATATTTTTACCCACAGCAGATCCCAGTCAAGGATCCCGGATTTGTGATGCTGGCGATCGGCATCGTCGGTTTCGCGGGGTATACCACGCTGGGGCGCTCCATGGCGCGCGACCGCCAGGTGCATTTTCTGGCGCAAACCGCTTTTCCTTTACTGTTTGGAGGCGGCGTCACCTTGATCCTGGGGCTGGCTGTGGAAGGAATGCCGCTTATTTCCCCGCAAGCAGGGGGAATCCTGCTGTGGATGATCCTGGTCAATACGCTGCTGGGTTATATTCTCTACAACCAGGCTATCATGCACCTGAAAGCCATCCAGGTGAATATGATCCTGAATTTGTCTCCATTTTTCACGGCATTGATCGCCTTCTTCACTTTACACGAAACCCTTTCACCCTTGCAAAGCGTGGCCATGCTGATCGTTTTTATCGGTACGCTGCTGGTGCAAATCACCCCCGATCAGATCCATAAGTTTGCGGTACCCAGGTTTGTTAAACGCCATTAAATTAATAATAGTCATATAAAACATAACAACAGATTCCATTAAGCTTGTACAAAACTTGGAGGTTGTTATGAAAATAAAAATCAGCGGTTTGATCATAATGAGCGCTTTACTTCTAGGCGCTTGCGCCGGCGCCGCACCGGAAACTGCCGTGGAAGCACCAGCAGCAGAATCGACTGCCGCGCCGGAAGTCGTTGAACAGCCTGCTCAGGAGAGTATGGATGAATCCGCAGCCATGGTAGAGGCGCCTGGCGATACGGCAGCCGCGGTCAGTTTTAGCGCGGATGTATGGCCGATCCTTGAGAAATATGCACTGGCAGCGCATGGCGGTAAAGGTGGTGTTTTCCTTGAAAGCTACGACGATATCCTGAAGTACGTCACCCCGGGCGATCCTGAAAATAGCATGCTCTATAAAGCACTGATCGGGGATGGAATGAAGCGCATGCCGCCGGACGCGCCCTTGCCGGACGAAATGATCCAAACCATCTATGACTGGATCAAACAAGGCGCTTTAAATAATTAACTCGAGAGAAGAACTGTACAGGCCAGAGTTGTAACTCTGGCCTGCTTCTATTCTTCCATATAAATAATCAGTCTTTGCTCATGTTTTCTCTGCTTCTGATAAAGCTTTTTCGTAATCGTATCCCTTAAGATAATCTTTTTCCCAGGTTTCGGCGGATAATTCCTGGTAATCCTTTCCATAGCGGATCATCGCGTCACGGTAATCCGAATCCAATAAAGCTTCTCTGGCTGGTTCGTTCTCAGGATCCGGTTCGTTCCTGGCTACGATTACCCGCATAACGTCGTGGTGGTCGCGAATGAAGCAGGGAGCTAACAGGTTTCCGTGTTTTCCACTTACGTTCTTTTTCCGATAATCATTCTGCCATGAACGGATATCACGAAAGAAGGGTTCCTCATATACGTGGTTTAGGTCTTTACTTTCCGCGAAAATGGTATTGATGTTTGTAGCTGCGTAAGGAACAAAGACACATGGCATCACCTTTCCATCCCAGTTGATGTACAAGTAACCGCCGCCGTTACTGCGGCCGCTGGCAATGCAACCGTCGACCAGGGTGCCGTGATTCCAGAAATCGGGCATAAAAATATGCTTTTCGCGTACCAGCTCCCAGGAACGCTGCTGCATCTTCAAGCGTTGTTCCGGCGTGGGCATCAGCTCGGTTGTAAATGAACGTCCGATTGGCATGTAATGAAAAATCCAACCATAAGCGGCGCTCTGCTGAAAAAAGAAATGATCAATGAACTCATCGGTCATAATCTCTTCGCAATTGTATTTGGTGGCAGTCAGCGAAATACCAAACGGCACACCGTATTTACGCAAATTGTTCATGGCTGCCAGGATCTTGTCGAAAGTGCCGCTACCGCGGCGTTCATCGGTACGCTCACGCCAGCCTTCGACTGAAATTGCGGGCGAGAAATTTCCTGTTTGCGCCAGGCGCCGGGCAGTGGCATCATCAATCAACGTGCCGTTGGTATAGGACATGAAGAACATATCGCTGTGCTTTTCGACCATATCCAGCAGCGTTTTTCCCTGATCTTTGTAAGTGAAGGGTTCACCACCGCTGATCACGATAAACAGGTTGCCATATATTTCCTTGGCTTGAGTCAATAATTCATCGAATATTTCCCAGCTCAGTTTTTCGCTCGCGTCACCTGAATTGGCATAACAGCCGGTGCAGAACAGGTTGCAGGATTTCGTGGGGCTAATTACCAGCAAGCCCGGCGGCCTCTGCCCATGGCGTTTAAAGAATGATTCCTGCGCACTGACGTAACCCCCATCCATAGCGATATTTTGGATCATGATCTCGGATAATTTCCGGATATAGGTATCCGCGATGGGATGTGACCCAGTTAAGATCCGTTCAGCGGTGTATATGATGGCTTTGTTCATCTCATAGCGGTCGCGGCAAACACCAATCGGATACTCTTGCGTGTGCAAATTTGCCCGATAACCATTTTCTGCGGCTTTCATGGCCTGATTCATGATTAATTTACGCGCAAGTGGATTGCGCGAGATAGATCGTCCATGCTTACCGATGTAGTTGATTCCCATTCTGAATAGCGCATTATTTGTCATGTACTTGTCTCCATCTTTCCTTCATACGAAAGATTTCATTGAGTAATATGCCACGGGGATTTGGAATGGAGCTACTATCCGTGCGTTTCAGTGAGAGAAGTATTATTCCCAAACCGAAAAGATAATCCAGTAATCCTTGCAATGCTGCCTGGTCAACTGCTGCACCGATCAGAATCGTAATGCCATCCTTCCTCTGAAAAATGCGAGGCGAGCTAAGCCATTCCGTCCAGTTGGCATGGATGTGTCCTTTGAACCGTATTTGATAAAAAATTTGTTTTCCGGACAAGAAGAAATCCTCAATGTCGTATTGACGTTAAGATACACGTCTGCCGGATTATTTGCGACAAGAGAAAGTACTAATTGAGTATTAGGGAAATATCAGGGTAGGAAATTGATCAGGCGCGCTTTGGAAACCGCCTGGGTACGGCTGCGGACATTTAACTTTCTAAAAATATTATACGTGTGAACTTTCACTGTAGATAATGATAAGTGCAAAAACAAGGCGATTTCCTGATTGGTAAGACCTCGGGAAATCAACTCGAGTATTTCAGTTTCCCGCGGGCTTAGGGGTTCGATGATTTCATCTTCGTAGTGGATCAATTTTTCCTGATGATCGATACTATCCATCTGCGGAAATCGGGATAAAACTCTCCCGGCAAAATCCGGTTCGATTCCCCTCTCGGCAGCAGTGTACAAGAGATCCATGATTTCAATGCCTTGTTCCAGAAAAACCTGAATTTGGTCTTCTTTTCGGGCATACTTCAAGGCGATTCCAATATTTTCCAGAGCCTTCTCGTCATCATGGTTCATGTGGTAAGCCACAGCCAATAAAACCGCGTATTGAATTATGTAATCTTCGAGGTGGTTGTTAGAAGCCCGAGTTAATAGGTCTGTCAGCAGCGGTATCGCTTGAGCATACTGTTTTTTGTGAAGCAATACCCAGGCACGGGTCAACTGCTGGATTTCCTGCATAAGCGCCATGGTTAACAGCAGCCAGCTATTATTAAAATCCTTTAAGGGTACTGTGGAAGGTAACTGATCTTCAAAATTGTCGATCTGAGAACTCTCACCCATCAACAGCCGTAATTGGATTATTCGGCAGGCGACGATGAAATCATCCATTTCAGTCGCATCAAATTGCTGGGCTAGCTCAGCAGCTTTTTGCATTAGCGTGATTGCTTCTTCATATTTATTGAGGGCTATCTCCACGCGGGCAAGCGTGGTCAAAACACTGAAAAAATGCGATATTTCCATACTGGGAGAGAGTTCCAGACTGTTGTTTAAAAACCGTTCGGCTTCTTCTAATCTGTTCCACTTGTAATAAATCTCTCCCAAATCACCCAGTGGAATACTGCCGGCGGGCAAGTAAGTCTCATTATCTAGCCGGGATAATTGTAATGCCTCAGTGTATATGTCTCTGGCCGCGTGCAGCCTACCCTGGGCTTTAATCAGATCGCCAGCATAGCTGAGTGAGGTTATGGCAACCGTAAAATTACCGGCGGCTTTGGCTCTGCGCGAGGTTGTCAATAATTGATTAAGCGTGGAATCGGCGTCTTTTTCAAATACAATAGCTTGCAGCATATCCAGCAGATTCATCAAGAATTCATCCTGCACAGGCGGTTGTTCTTTAATGATTTTGATATTTTTTATTGCTTCGGGGAAATTTCCTTGAAGAATAAAAAGAAAGATGCGAATAATTGTTTGATCGAAATTATCGGGATTCTTTTTCTGATCCATGATCTCAAGGATTTCCCGGATTTCATGGTTCGGACGGCCTTCAACAATCAAGGTGATGGCATAATAGGCGCACAAATCTTGATGCGAAACCAGATATTCGCGCGGCAGCTGGCGGACCCAATTTTCAAATGTAAAAAATTGACTGCGATTTAATACGTTTTTTGCCTGTGATTGGATCAATCGTGCGGCATTTTCAGTGTCGTTCGCAAAAAAACGGTGTTCGATGGCTTCAG
>CALGUJ010000027.1 GCA_937902055.1 uncultured Pelolinea sp. | reverse complement strand
CCGCGCCGCGATCTGGCGTCCGGTCATTCCCGCGCAAACCATCGCAGCCACCTGTTTTTCGCGCTGCGAAAGAGACTCCCAGGCTCGGTAAGTCTGGCCTTCCCTGCGGCGCGTGTGCAGCGCCTGACGCAGCAGCCGGACGATCATCTCTTCCTGCGCGCAGCCCTGGTTTTCAGCCAATTCGCGCACTTCATCCAGAACGGTCAGGTCGACTGATCCCAGCCGAGGGAAGAGGTCAGCAACTTCAATTGGGTTGGAAATTTGAGGATTGGTGATCATGCTCTCATTATATAGAATTCTTGTTCTATTGTCAAGAGGCTCTGCAAAATAAAAAAGAGAAAGCCGCCAAAGCAGCTTTCCTGTGGTTTCAGAGTAGGTTAACGCAACGAGTATGCGGGTAATCTTATATCGATTCCACCTTCTCGATATCCGGGAAAAATTGGCGCACGGTGCCCTCCACCCAGCCTCGCAGGGTGGCCGGCTGCAAGGGGCATTCCTCGCAAGCCCCGCCCATGCGCACCTTGACGACTTTGCCGTCAAACGAGCAAAACTCAACCCGTCCGCCGTGGTATTGGGCAATGTAGGCGTCCAATTGTTCGATCAACCCGCGCATGCGGTCTTCGGGTGTGTGGTCATGGGAATGTTTGAAATCCTTTAATTCCATCATGTCATTATTTCTCTTAGTTTATTTTATATCACTTTATGGCCGCCGTCCGCGTATGCCGTCGATCTGGCGCTTGAAGCCGGGAGTTTTTAATTGGCCTTCCATCACGGCCGATATGTACATGCCCAGGATCTTTTGCATCTCAACGCGAGATTTTTCGGGCACGTTGATTTTTTCGATGTCCCGGTAAGCGCTGCGCTGAAAGTGGCGCAGGTAGCGCAGAGTATCCTTCGCGGCGAAAACCGCCCCTGCCTCCAGCGCGCCGCACCGCGGACATAGAATACCGCCCTGCAGCGCAGAAAAGTATTGATCTTCAGGCAATATGGGTTTTTTGCAAGCAACGCAATTGATCAGTTCCGGCCTGAAACCGGAAGCATCCAGGAAACGGAATTCGAAATAGCGGAGCGCGTTGAACGTGTCGGCTGCCGCCTCGATTCGTTTCAGGGTTTCCAAAAGCAGGCGGTACAAGCCCGGCTCGGACTGGTTTTCCCCCGCAACTTTGTCGACCAGCTCGAGCACGTACGCCGCATCGGCAGTCTTTCTCAGGTCATCGTGAATACCGGTAAAAGCATTGAGCGTTTCGGCTTGCGTGATGATCCAAAATGATTGTCCGCGCGCCAGCACCAGCGCCGAATGGGTGAAAGGTTCCAAATGGGCCGCCTTGCGCGACTGGATCTTGCGCACCCCTTTCGCCAGGGTATTCAGCTTTCCATTCTCCAGGGTAAATATTCTAACAAAACGGTCCGCTTCGCCATATTCGGCATGGGCTATGACGATCGCTGTAACTTTTCGAATTCGGTCAATCGCCGGCATACCGCTTCGATTCCGTTTATGGCAAATCGGCGGGGGTAAATGCGCCCGGCAGCAACTCGATCAACTTCTTTTCTATGACGATGTTTTCATGTTCATCTGCTACGATCACCAGGATATCCGTGCCGAATTCCGCCAGCACCTGCCGGCAGGAACCGCACGGTGCGCCGCCATTTTCAGTCACCACCGCGATCGCCTGGAATCTGGTTTCGCCGTTGGCAACCGCGCTGAACACCGCCGTGCGTTCGGCGCAATTGGTCACCGGAAAAGCGGCATTTTCAACGTTCACGCCTTCGTACACCTTGCCGGATTCAGTCAACAACGCCGCGCCGACTTTGTATTTGGAATACGGCGCATACGCCCATTTGCGCACATCTTTGGCGATTTTCACCAGATCCGCTTTTTGTTCCTGTGAAAGGTTCATCTAGTAATCCCTTCCCTGGTTATTCCGATTTTTTCTTCAAGGGTTTGGCGGGCACGCCCACCACCACGTTCCCCTCATCCACGTCGTGAGTGACCACCGCGCCCGCGCCGGTTTTGGCGCCCTTGCCAATCTTCACCGGCGCCACCAGCATGGTGTCGCTGCCGATAAAGACCTCGTCGCCAATCTCGGTTTTAAATTTGTTCTCGCCGTCAAAGTTGCAGGTGATGGTGCCCGCGCCGATGTTGACGTCTTTTCCGATCTGCGCATCGCCGATGTAGGAGAAATGGCCCATCTTGGTGCCTTCGCCCAGGTAAGAATTCTTGATCTCACCGAAATTGCCCATGTGCACGTGATCGGCCAGATGGGCGCCCTTGCGCAGGTGGCCGAACGGCCCCATATCCACGTAGTTCTCCATTTTAGCTTTTTCCAATACGGCGAACTTGATCTTGCAGCCATCTCCGATCTCGGTATCTTCCATCACGACCGATGGTCCGAGTGTGCAGCCTTCGCCGATGCGGGTGGTGCCATACAGATAGACTTCAGGGAATAAAACAGTGTCTCTGCCTATAGTAACGCCGCTTTCGATGTAAACCCGCGACGGGTCGATCATGGTAACGCCTTCCAGCATCCATTTCTCGTTGGTGCGCTTCTGCGCCACGCGGGTGGCTTCCGCCAGGTGAATGCGGTTGTTGATGCCGATGGATTCCTCTTTATCCACGACCTCATAGGCCTCGACCAACTTTCCTTCCCGATAAGCGATCTCAACCAGGTCGGTCAGGTAATACTCGCCCACGGCCGATTTTTGGATGCGGTCCAGTGCGTCCCACAGCCAATCGGCATCGAAGCAATAGGGATTGGAATTCAACTCGGTGATCTTTAACTCATCAGCGGAGGCTGCTTTTTCTTCCACAATACGGCAAACCCGCCCTTGCGCGTCGCGCACAATACGGCCAAATCCGCGCGGATTTTCCTCCACCACCGTGGAGATGGTCATCACGCTGCCGGATTGCAGGTGTTTCTCAACCAGTCTCTGGTACGTTTCGGGGGTTATGAGAGGGAAATCGGAATTAGCCACCAGAACGATATTCGACTTTCCTTTGAGCATCAGCCGGGCGCTCTTGACCGCGTCTGCGGTGCCCAATTGGGGATCCTGCAAGGCGAAGCGGGCCTTATTGTTCAATTTCTGACGCACCAGGTCTGCCTGATTGCCGACTACGATTACGGGCGGTTCAGCGCATAAATCCCTGACCGCATCCAGAATGTACTCCACCATGGGTTTTCCCAGCAATTCGTGCAGCACCTTGGGTTTGCTGGATTTCATGCGCGTTCCCAACCCCGCCGCCAGGATAACAACGTCAATTTGAGGCTTTTGTTTGTTCATGCAATAACACCTTGCCTGTTGCGAAAATAGGGAAAAAAGGCTGGGGCACTCGGATTCGAACCAAGATCCACGGATTCAAAGTCCGGTGTGCTGCCGTTGCACCATGCCCCAGCGTTCCAGGTTCCATGAACGGGTATGAATTTTAGCACAAAATACCCATCACGGCGAATTTTCCGGCCGATCAACTTTCTGAACTCGAAGAAGCCTCCTGCATCTTGCGAATTCTGGGGTCCATCACATCGCGTACGGCATCTCCCAGAAGATTCCATCCCAACACAAACAGGATCAGGGTGATGCCGGGGTAGACCACGATATACCAATACGTTCCCAACTGAGTGATCCAGTCGCGCGCGAAACTGAGAATTTGACCCCAGTCGGAATAACCGACTTCTGTTCCGATACCCAGGAAAGACAGCGCGGCGAAGTTCAAGACATACGTGCCGATATCCATGGAAGCCATCACCAGGGTCGGGAAGATCGCGTTGGGGATGATGTGCTTGAAAAGGATTTTGCTGTTCCGCACGCCGATCACGCGCGCGGCCAGTACGTAGTCTCTTTCTTTAACCGCTAAAATATCTCCGCGGATCAAGCGGGCGTAACTCATCCACCCAAACACAATCAAGGCAATTACTGAGGGCAGCGTGCTCCTGCCCAGCACAGGCATCAAAACCGCCGCCAGGATCAGCGCAGCCAGGATGAAAGGCAGGGTCATGAAGATATCCACAATCCGCATGATGATGTTATCGACCAGGCCGCCGTAATATGCAGAAATCGACCCGACCAGGATGCCAATGATCAACGTAGCAATTTCAATGATAACGCCGGTCTTTAACGCCGTGCGGGTTCCCCAAATAACGCCATAGAAAATATCGTAGGCGTTGGACGAGGTACCCATGAGGTGCACCCATTCCTCGCGGCCGGTCAGGGCTGTATACCAAAATGGAATCGGAGGAGCGCCAGTCGTCCATTCGCTCATCGGCGGTTTGGGTTGGGCGCTGTAGCCATCGCGGGGCATTGAATAAGGATTCGTGTCCGGAATGGGCGGGGCAATGACCGGAGCGGCCAAAGCGATGATCACAAATAAGGCGATCAGGATCAATCCGATGATCGAGGTCGGCGTGGTCACCAAACCTTTCAAAATTCGGTATGTTTCTTTTCCGATGATCCGCTCCAGCCGGCCGACTTTGCGGGTGGCAATTATGTCCGCCTTGAGCAGGTTCAGCTTTTCCTTGCTTTCCGTCGAAAGGCCATTCTCCGAGTGGTTATTCGTGTTTCGTTCAGAACTTGCTTTCATTAACACCTCAATTAGTCGATAACCGGATGCGGGGATCAACCAGGGCGTACAGGAGATCCGCCACCAGGTTCGCCAGGATCAGGATCACGCCATTGAACAGCGCAAAACCAAGCACGGTAACCACATCCAACTGCGAAGCCGCACTGGCAGCCGCCGAACCGATGCCGGGAAAATTGAAGATCGTTTCGGTGATCACCACGCCCCCCAGCAAGCTGACCACGGTGAAACCGGAAATGGTTACCACCGGGATCAAGGCATTAGGCAGCGCGTGTTTCTTGATAGCAATTTTTTTGGAAATTCCCTTGGCTTTAGCGGTGGTCATGTAGTCCTGGTTCAAGGTTTCCAACATGGATGAGCGCGTGATGCGCAGAAAAGTTGCCCAGCTAATGTAAGAAAGAGTTATGACCGGCAGGATTAAATGACGCAGGGCGTCCCAGAAAACATCCAAACGGCCGTTGATCAAGGCGTCGATTGTCATCAGGTTGGTATAAGACTTGAATGTGCCCGCGTTAATCTCGGCAATCACCCAATTGGAAAGGCGGCCGGGCGGGAACCATTTCAGATTGGCATAAAAGATCATCAACACCAATAAACCAAAAACAAAAGCCGGGAATGAATAACCGATGATGCTGAAAACGCGCGCGAACTGGTCGATGAATTTGTTATGGTTGATGGCTGCCTGAATACCCATCCACACACCCACCACGATGATCGGGATAATTGCCCAGACTGCCAGCTCGAGGGTGGCGGGGAAGCGGTGTTTGATCATGTCGATCACCGGCTCGGCGCCGACGCGCGAATAACCGAAATCGCCTCGCAATATTCCGCCGTGAATCTCACCTGTGTTCGGATTTTTCTGGCCGACCAGCCAATTCCAGTATTGAATGTAGATCGGTTTATCCAGGCCATACGTGCGGATTACCGAAGCAAGCGCTTCGGGATTCTTGGGAATATCGCGTATATAAAGCGCAGCCCTTTCGGCGGGTTGCAGGAATTGCAGCATTCCAAAGATGATGATGGTAACGCCTAATAATAGCAAAGGTACTAATAAGATTCGTCGAATGATATAAGTTGTCATAAGATTTCCAGTTTTTTACCTCGTAAGGGTCTGGGTTTTTCAACCCAGACCCTTTTTTATTTAATGGTAGTTCGCTTAGTTCTTGGACAACTCGTAGTAGTAGAAACCACCGTACAGAGGATTGAAGTAGTAACCGTTTACCCAGCGCTGTTCATAATGGCGGTTCGTGGGAACGGGGCCATTGATGATAGGAGCGTAGTCGTAAACTTTCTGGTTCAATTCTTTGTAGACAGCTTCGCGCGCGGCGGCGTCGGAGGCAGCCACACCACGATTAACGTAATCGGTGAACATTGCTGCAACTTCATCGGGGAATGCGAAGTTGC
>CALGUJ010000026.1 GCA_937902055.1 uncultured Pelolinea sp. | reverse complement strand
TGGCGAAAAATACGTAGGATGAAATTCTGACGAACCATCCGAAGAAAAAGATGGGCACAAACGTGACGACTTTGGAATTCGGGTAGAAAACGAAATACGCGCCCATCACGGCCGCGATCGCGCCGCTGGCGCCCAGCGCGGCGATTTCGCTGCTGGCGGAAAAGAAATATTGCAGCAGGCCGGCGCTGATGCCGCCCAACAGGTAAAAGATCAGGTAGCGTGTAGAACCCAGGCGGTCCTCCACGTTATCCCCGAAGATGAACAACACCCACATGTTGCCAAGCAAATGCCAAAAGGAGGCATGCAGCCACATATGCGTCAGCAGCGGATACCAGCTCACAGGATTGAGCGGATTTATCTGCGCGGGAATCAAAGCAAAGGTTTCAACGAACGCGTCCAGTTGGCTGGAGGATAGGTTGGATTGGTAGAAAAAGATCAGGCTGTTCAGGATGATGATCAGCCAGTTGACGTAAGGAAAAGAACGGGATCGGATCGTATCGCGAATGGGTATCATGGCATTTCTCTTTAGACAAGCATAGTATACCGGCAGCGGTATTAAATTTCATCAGCATTCCATTAAATAAAAGTAAGATTTTCATGATGCGGATTACAATTGACGGTAACATCGGGTATGAGATGACGGATTCGTATTCATGATCAAGCTCCTGCATTTCGCGGACGCACACATCGACCTGGCGCGCCAGGGACGGCACGACCCTGAAAGCGGGCTGCCGCTGCGCGTGCTGGATTTTCTCAAATCGCTGGATACCATCGTGGACACGGCCATCGGTGAGAAGGTCGACCTGGTTATTTTCGCCGGCGACGCCTACCGCGATCGCACCCCCGCGCCCACCTACCAGCGCGAGTGGGGCAAGCGCATCATGCGCCTTTCCGCCGCCGGCATCCAAACCCTGCTGGTGGTCGGCAACCACGACGTTTCTCCGGCTTCGGGCCGCGCCAACGCGCTGCAGGAATTTGAAACGCTGCAAGTACCCAACGTGCGCGTGATCAGCAAACCTTGTTTGCTGAAACCCGCCGACCTGGGCGGGCTGCCGGTGCAGGTGATCGGCATTCCCTGGCTGAACCGTTCCGGCCTGGCGGCGGCGATGGAGGGGGAGGAGGAGGGGCAGCAGGATCTGATTTCCAATCTGGAACAATACTTAGAATTTATTATTAATGAGTTTTTTAAAGAAATCGATCTTAATTTGCCAACAATTCTTACAGCTCATGCCTTAGTTCATGGAGCTTTCTTCGGTAGCGAACGTTCTATAATGTTAGGCTCTGACTTTTACCTTCCTGGTTCAATAATTAAGGATCAACGATTGGATTATGTAGCTTTAGGTCATATTCATACCTTTCAAAATGCTAATGAGGGAATAAATGGTGAAAAAGAAAAGCCACCAGTAATTTATCCAGGTTCTATTGAAAAAATAGATTTTAGTGAAGCAAAGAAGCAGAAATATTTTGTAATTATCAATCTTGAAAAAGGTAAAGCAGACATTAAAAAGCATCTTCTTCGTGGCAGGCAATTCTTTGATCGAAAAATTCACATCAAGAGCAGCGAAGATATCAACCAGAAGATCCTGGAAGAATTTCCTAATGAAAAAAACCTCAAAGATTCCATTTTCCGGCTGATCGTTTATTACCCGCGCGAACTGGACGCGCTGATCGATGAACCCGAGATCCGGCGCAAGGCGGAGAGCGCTTTTGAATTCCATTTTGTCAAACGCCCCCTGCTTTCGTCGCGCCTAAGGCTGCCGGAGGACCAGAGTATCACGTCCATTTCTCCGCTGGAGCTGCTGGATTTATATTGGAAAGTCTTTCCGGACCAAAAGCTGGATACCGGACGCCTTTCGACCCTGGCCAAGGACATCTTCCAAAATGCGGAAGAAAATGAAGCCGGTGAAAACCAGGGAGTGGATTCAGCGTTATGATCCCGCTCAAGCTTACCCTGCAGGGTTTTCTTTCTTACCGCGACGAAACGGTTGTCGACTTTTCGGAGATCGATGTGGCCTGCATATCCGGCCCGAACGGAGCCGGCAAGTCCACCCTGTTCGACGCCATCACCTGGGCGCTGTTCGGCAAAGCCCGCCGCAATGACGACGATGCGCTGATCAACGACGCCTTGAAGAAGAACGACAAAAGCGGCTGCCGCGTGGCGCTGGAATTCGATTACGAATCCGGCCGCTACCGAGTGGAACGCATCAAAGAACGCGGGAAAGGCGTTCAACTGGAATTCCAGATACGCGCGCAAAACGGCGAGTGGAAACCGCTCACCGAAGCCGGGGTACGCGCCACCGAAGAGCGCATCCGCCGCACGTTGCATCTGGATTACGATACTTTCGTTAATTCCGTTTTCTTTTTGCAGGGCAAAGCCGATCTGTTCACCCAGCAAATCCCCGCCCGGCGAAAGGAGATCCTTGGGAGCATCCTGGGCCTGGAGGTTTGGGAGGTTTACCGTGATGAGGCTGCCCGCCGGCGGCGCGTTTGCGATAATGACCTGAACCTCAAACAGCAGATACTGAATGAAATTCTGGCGGAACTGGAACAGGAACCTGAACGCCGCGAAAAACTTGCGCTGCTGACAAAAACGCTCGAAAAAACCGCCGCGCTGCGCGCAGAAAAAGAGCAGCTTTGGAACCGCGCCCAGGCGGATTATCTGCAAGTTAGATCCGATCAGGAAAAGCTGGCGCTGCTTTCAACGCGCCTGGAATCCGACAGACGGCGTCAGGCTGATCTGGCCGAACAGGAAAAGCAGCGCCGCGCTGAACTGGAAGCGGGAGAGCGCATCCTGCAGCAAACCGAAACCATCATGCGCGCCTATCAAGCCTGGCAGGCGCAGCGCGCAGAGCTGGAAGAATGGGACCAGTTAGCCGGCCGATATCACGCAATTCAGACAGATCGCTCGCGGTTTGAGACTGAACTGAAAACCGAGGAGGCTCGCCTGCTTCAGGAACGCCGGCATCTCCAGGACCGTGAAGCGGAAATTGTGAAAATCAGCCCCCTGCAAACAAGCTTGCGGGCGGAAATGGCCGCAGAACAGCAAAAACTGGATGACCTTGAGAATCGCCTGCGTGAGATTCCCGCGCTGGAAGAAAAGCTATCCATGCTGCAAACCCGAAATTCAGAACTGCGCGCAGAAAATTTGCTGCTCAAGGACAGCATGGACGTATTGAAAAAAGATATCGAAGCCCTGAAAGCTGCCGGGGGTTCGCAGTGCCCATTATGCGGCCAGCCCTTAACCGATGAACACCGGCGGGGAATTTTGGACCAGATGGACAATACGGGGAAAAGCCAGGGCGACCGCTACCGCGAAAATTCGCGCGAGCTGCGCGAAAACGAGCAAGCGCAGACCGAATGCAAAGACCGGATATCCGCTTTGCGCAAGGATCAAAATGATTTGGCTGCCTTGCAGAGAAATCGCGGCCAAAAAGAGCAGCGCCTGGCTGATTACACCGCAACCATGGAATCCTGGCAGAGTCGTGAAGAGGCCCGCCTGAAGGAGCTTGACGCATTGTTGGAGCGAAATGATTTTTCCGCAGAAGTGCGTGTGCAGCTCCAGCAAGCGCAAACGTCTTTGCAGACTCTGGGTTACCAACCCGAAGAGCATGAACGCCGCCGTCAAGAGGAACGGGAAGCCCGCAAAATCGAAGAGACATACCGTAAACTGGAAGCCGCGCGCGCGGCAGCGGATTCACTGCACCGTGAAATTACCGCGTTGGAAGCCAGCCGGGCGGTGTTGGCGCAGGAAATCGCGCAAAATGAAACCCTGCATGGCGATACCCGTGTTCAACTGGAATCCCGCCAATCCGCTTTGCCGGATGTGGAAGCGATCAAGGCGGATTTGGAGAATTTGAGCCGCGAGGAAAATAGTTACCGCCAGCAGGTGGGCGCAGCCCGCCAGATGGTGGATGTGCTGGAAAACCAACGCCGCCGCCAGGTATCCATAAATGAAGAAACGGCTGCCATCAAGGCGCAAATTGCCGACTTGAAAGCGCTTGAACTGGCCTTCGGAAAAGACGGCATTCCGGCGCTGTTGATCGAGCAGGCTTTGCCGCAGATTGAAACGCAAGCCAACGAGATCCTTGACCGGCTCAGCGACGGGCGCATGTCGATCGCTTTCCTGACCGAACGCGAGTATAAGGATAAAAAACGCGAGGACAAGAAACAAACCCTCGACATACTCATCAGCGATTCCGCCGGTCAGCGCGAATACGAGCTATTCTCGGGCGGGGAAGCTTTCCGCATCAACTTCGCCATACGACTGGCTCTCTCGCGCGTGCTGGCGCAGCGCGCCGGCGCGCGCTTGCAGACCCTGGTGATCGACGAAGGTTTCGGCAGCCAGGATGCCGAAGGCCGTCAGCGCCTGATCGAAGCCATCAACCTGGTCAGCCGGGACTTTGCTAAAATTTTGGTGATCACGCACCTGGATGAATTAAAGGATGTTTTTCCATCCAGGATCGAAGTGCAAAAGACCCCCCGGGGATCGACTGTGGAGGTAATGCCATGACAGATCGCAATATACCGGTGAAAGTCGGGTTTCAACAGCGTGTGCTGCCCACTTATCGCGTGCCATTTTTTGACGCTTTGGCGGAGGTCTGCCCGCAAGGGCTGAGCGTGTTTGCCGGCGAACCGCGCACGGATGAAGCGCTGGATACCGGGGCAGTACCGCTCAAAGCCGCTTATTACCATGCCCGAAATTTACACGTCTTAAGAAGGATTTTTTATATGTGCTGGCAGGTCAATATCATGGCCTGGCTGGAGAGGTGGAATCCGCGCGTGTTGATCATGGAAGCCAATTCGCGCTATCCTAGCTCTTATGGCGCCATACGCTGGGTACGCGCGCGCGGCGGCAAGTTGATTGGCTGGGGATTGGGATCGCCCACCCCTGCCGGCAGGTTTTCGCGCCTGCGCCTGAAACGCCGCAAAGATTTCATCCGCCGCTTCGATGCACTCATCACTTACAGCCAGGCTGGAGCCCAGGAATACGTCAAATTGGGCTTTCCGGCTGACCGTATTTTCTGCGCGCCGAATGCCGTTGCTCCCAAACCGGCCCGGCCGCTGGTACAGCGCCGGCCGGATTTTTCGGCCGGCCGGCCGGCGGTATTGTTCGTTGGGCGATTGCAGGCGCGCAAAAAAGTAGACCAGCTCATTCGCGCCTGTGCGCAGATGCCCGCGGAGAAAAAGCCGGAATTATGGATCGTGGGTGACGGACCTCAACGGCGCGAGCTGGAAACCCTGGCTGAAGGGCTGTACCCAAGCGCGAAATTTTACGGCGCGCAGCACGGCAAAGAACTGGAGCAGCTTTTCCAGAGCGCCGACCTGTTTGTCCTGCCGGGTACGGGCGGGCTGGCGGTGCAGCAGGCCATGTCGTTCGGTTTGCCGGTGATCGTGGGCGAGGCGGATGGCACGCAATCCGACCTGGTGCGGCCGGAGAACGGCTGGATGCTCGCAGAAGATAATCCCGAAAAACTGTCGCGCTTGCTGCAGCAGGCTTTGGGAAACGTGAGCCATTTGCGGCAGATGGGCGCGGCCTCCTATCGCATCGTCAGCGAGGAGATCAATCTGGAGAAAATGGTGGACGTTTTCATCACTGCCGTCAATAGCGTATTGGAGGGGTAAATGCATATTTTAATTGTTGCCGATGGGCGCAGCCCGATCACCCGCTCCTGGCTGCGCATGCTATCGGGGCTGAATTGCCGGATATCATTGATTTCGACTTATCCCTGTGAAAACATCTCCGGGATTGAAGATCAGTTTACCCTGCCGCTGGCTTTTGCTTCCATGTCCGGCAGCCAGGTGGCGGCAGGCGGCAGCCGCAGCCAAACCTGGGTGAGGGGCTGGGTGGCGCGTTTACGTCCGTTGCTGCTGCGCATGCGCGCACTGGCCGCCCCCTTGACCCTCAGTCGATATCGTTCGGAATATCTGCGCCTGCTGGAGCATCTCAAACCGGATATCGTGCATGCTTTACGCATTCCTTTTGAAGGGATGCTGGCAGCCGCCACGCCGGTTGGGATACCGCTCATTCTTTCGATCTGGGGCAATGACCTGACCTTTCACGCGCGTACTTCCTTCCTGATGGCGCGCGAAACCCGTAAAGCCCTGCGACGGGCGGATGGCTTGCTGGCGGATGCCGCCCGCGACCTGCGCCTGGCCAGGGAATGGGGATTGCGTGAAGGAGTGCCGGCATTGGTGCTGCCGGGTAACGGCGGATTGGATTCGGAAGAGATCAACCGCACCATCACTTTGCATATCGAACAACCCTACCGGCTGCCTGAAGAACGTCCATTGGTGGTTAACCCACGCGGCTTCCGCCCCGGAAGTGTACATCAGGACGTCTTTTTCCGCTGCCTGCCGAAAGTGCTGGCCGAATATCCGCAGGCATATTTCGTGTGCACCGCCATGCAAAATCAGCCCCAGGCGCAGAGATGGGTGAGCGAATACCATCTGGAAGATCATGTGCTGCTGCTACCCTATTTAAACCAGCAGCAATTGTGGCAATTGTTCTCGCGGTCGCAGGTGTACGTATCGCTCTCCAGCCACGACGGCACCCCCAATACTTTTCTGGAGGCGATGGCATGCGGTTGTTTTCCGGTGGTGGGCGATATTGAATCCTTACGGGAATGGCTGGAAAACGGACGGAACGGCTTGCTGGTCGATCCACACGACGCGGACGCGGCCGCCGAAGCGATCCTGCGTGCTCTGCGCCATCCGGAATTACGCCAGCGTGCCAGGCAGGGCAATATTCAGATGCTGAAAGAGAGAGCAGAGTTGATTGGTGCGCGCGCGCAAGCGGATAAATTTTACCGGCGAATATTACCGGATTCCTGAGCTCAATCCGAACCGATGATTTTTTGGATGTCCGCAATGATTTGCGGGGTGTTCCGGTAAAGCAGGCTGGGGATGCCCACTGCCTGCGCCCCCTTGATATTCATCTCGCGGTCGTCGATGAAGATGGTTTCCTCTGCCAGGCAGCCCAGCTTTTCGAGTGTGTAGCGGTAGATGCGTTCATCGGGTTTGATCAGCTTGATATCGCAGGAAGCGATCAGGTAGTCGAAAGTATTTTCAATGTGCCAATCCGTCTTCAGGAAATCGTGCAGGTGGGTGGGAAAGTTGGTCAGCAGAACAGTCATATAGGTCTTGCGAATGCCGCGGATATATTCCAGCAACTCCGCTTGAACGTAGAAATCCTTCAGTACGAACCGGTCCAGAACTGTCCGTTTTTCTTCAGGAAGTTGCAATTCCTTTAAGACAAAAGTAAAAAAATCATGGTCATCAATCTCGCCCAGATCCCATTGTGTATTCTCTTCTGTCGAGAACACGCGCATGATCTCATCGATCTGCACGCCCAGCCGTTCAGCCAGCAGACTGTTGAAGTCGCCCTTGACGGTATGCAGCAGCACACCGGCAAAATCCCAAATGATGGCTTTAGTGCTCATCGGGATACCATTCTTTCAAATGAGAATGATCATTCAGGCGCATCAGTTGGTAACCGCCGCTGTCATCGGTTTTTATTTCCGTTACGCTGCAGGGATGCGTGATGTAATACGGTTTGCTGCCGCGGTAAGCGTTTCCAAAGCAATACTCGAGGATGGCGGTCAACACACCTGAATGGCAGACAATGATGGCATCTTCATCGGGGAGGGAATTCAGGATCGCGTTCCATTCATTGATCACGCGCTTCCGAAAGCGGTTCAGGGATTCGCCGCTGACCAACCGGATAAAGCTTAACCAATAGTGATCGATCTTTTCCTGCAGGATTGAATGATCTCCCATTGTATCGTCGTGGATCTGCTTGCCTTCCATCCAGCCGAAATTGATCTCGATCAATCCCGCCCTGGGTTCGGGTGTCAAGCCGACTGCCTGGCCGATCAATTCAGCCGTCTGCATGGCGCGGGAGAGCGGGCTGGAAAGCAAGTGTTGGACACGCAAGCCTTTCAACGCTTCCGCGGTTTTGGCTGCCTGGCGCAAACCGTTATCGTTCAAGGGGATATCGGTGACGCCATGCAGGAGCTGCCGGTCGACCCAGGCGGTTGTGCCGTGACGGATGAGATAATAAGTAGCCAATAATGATTCCTTTACTCTGTGAATGATGTTTGTATTTGCTGCCGGCAATTCTGATGCTGATCCATGAAGCTCATGATGCGCTTGTTCATATCGCTGCGCCCTTGATAATGGATTGCCTGTAAACCCACCGCCTGCGCGCCTTTCACGTTTTCAAGCCTGTCGTCCACGAAAACCGCCTCGCCAGGTTGGCAGCCCAAAGCGTCGAGCGCTTTCCGGAAGGCTTCCGGTTGCGGTTTGATCATGCCGATCTCGCCGGAAATCAGGATTTTGTCGAAAGCATTGGCAATACCCCAATGATCCTCGATCAAAGCACGCAAATCGCTCGAGAAATTGGAGAGCAGGCAGGTCTTCAGGTACTTATGATAACGGTGAATATCGGCCAGAATTTCCTGGTCGATGAACATATCCTGCAGTAAAAAATTTTCCAGTTTCCGCTTATAAGTTTTTGGCCGTCCTGTTTTTTCGATGATGTAATCCCAATACTCATCCTGGGTAAATTCACCCAGGTTGACGCGCCGGTCGAATTCGTCGCCGATGACGGGCTTGATGGATTCTTCCGGCAAATCCAGCACTCTGGCGAGAGCGGCGGGTACGCTGCCCTCTTTCGTGCACAGGATTACCCCTTCCAAATCCCAGATAATGGCTTTAATGGTCATTCGATCGACTTCCCATTCAGATGGTCCATGTTGTTGAGCTGCACGATCCGGCTGGGGGCATTCGAAAACACTTCAATTTCCGTGATGCTGCAAGCTCCCAATGAGAATTTAACAGAGTCCGTTCCCTCGACCGCGAATTCAGTTTTGAGGATCGTGCGCAGCACGTTAAAATGCGCCACGACGATGATTGTGCTTCCATTCAAGTTAGTCCGCAGGCTTTTCCAGGCGGTGATCACGCGTCTTTCAAAATGACTTGGCGATTCTCCGCCGGACAACCCGGCCAGGTCAAGGCAGGCATGGTACACGAGAATCAATGCCGCGTGCTGCTTGACCAACGGCCACAGATCTTTCTTGCCCTCCAGCCACCCGTAATTCTTCTCTTTGAGTTCTGCGATTGGTTCGGGGGTTACCCCGATTTCCCGGCCGATGACCTGGGCAGTTTGAGCGGCACGCGCCAACGGGCTGGTGTAGAGATGGGAGGCTTTCAATCCGCGCAAGGCCCGGGCGGTCAGATGCGCCTGTTCCAACCCCAAAGGACTCAAGGTCCGATCGGAAACTCCGTGCAGAATTCCCTGCTCGATCCAATCGGTGACGCCGTGGCGGATGAGATAAACCCTTGAAGCGTTTTTATTGATTTCCATTTGATGGCTTTTTAAAAGAACCTCTCCCGATGGGAGGGTCAACAAATTATACTTGACCTTTCTTTTCTTACAAAAGATTAACATTCTCTTCTTTACAAAACTCCGGCGGGATGGTATTAATTACTTAACTGGTTAATAATATACAGGTGAAACAATATGATAAAAACGGAAAAAGGGAAGATCGGCCACCTGATGATGCATATCTGCCGCATGCGGGGTAAAATGGTCGATCAATTCATGGAAAAAAACCGCTT
>CALGUJ010000025.1 GCA_937902055.1 uncultured Pelolinea sp. | reverse complement strand
AGCCGAAAGCCCTCCGCTTTGACACAGCGATCATATCCTGTTGTTAATTATACAATTACAAAATATTAAATCAACAATTTACCATTCGAGTATTTCTGCCTGTTTGGACTGGAAAACAGGATGAACCGGAAGGGTTGCCCCCATTATCGGGTGCAGTAAGCAGGTATTTCTAATTATTTTGGAAGAGTAATATGCTTCAGTAATGCCAATGTAATTTACCTCATGGACTAAATTGAATAATCTCTTAAAAATAGAATTCCTCTTAAATTATTTTGAAAAAATAGGAAAAATCATTATAATGTTCTCAATGAACAAGCGTTCAGCGAGAAGATAACCGCTTCTCCTGGATTTATTATTTTTAATTTTTCATCAGGAGGTTTATTTCATAATCAAATACAAGGAGTAAATACTTAGACAATGAATGTTCTATTGGTATGCCAAGGCGGTATGTCATCTTCTTTTATCGTGAAAAAGATCAAGGATGCTTTTATAAAGAATGGAGAAGAGATCCAAATTGTGTCGAAAGCGTCCATGGAAATCGTTGATTATCTTGATTGGGCTGACATAATCCTGGTTTCACCCAGCGTTCTTTACGCAGTAGAGGAAATCAATGAAGTGTGTCAGGAAGGTGGAATTGCCCCGATCACCATCCCCATGGACCTGTATGGCCGCATGGATGGCGATGCAATCAGGAAATTAATCCTCGGTTCATGAATACACGGAGGATTTAATGGGTTTGGAAAAAAAATTTTATGAGAAATACTTCGTTAACCCGATGAATAGGTTTGCCAATCTTCGGGTCATCAAGAGTATTTCTGGAGGTATCGCTTCGGGAGTAAATATCCTGCTGATCGGGTCCATTGTATCCATCATCTCCATCCTTATGTCCTTTGTACCCGGTTTAAAAGATACTGCATTTGCACTTAAATTTGCCGGTTTCAAGGAGCTGGTTTTTGGGATTGTGGGGATTTTCTTCGCTTTCAGCATTGGCGCTTCTAATGCGAAGTATAACAAGATTGATAAACAAACCGTAGGACTTTTTGCCATCATGGTGTATTTCATCCTGATGCGTCCCGGATTGATCGTGGACGATTCCGGCGCCACATTTTTCAATGTGGAATTCAGCAAGTTCGGTACCAATGGCATTTTTGTTTCGCTGGTATCCGGTCTTTGGGCAGGTGAGGTAACCAATTTTTTTAAAAAACACGGTTGGGTCATGAATTCTGAAGGTTTGCCGGAGATTGTCCGAACCTGGTTCGATTATCTGATCGCCGGCACCGCAGTCACATTGAGCGCATGGGTGTTCGCCGTTTTACTCAATATCGACCTGTTCACGATTTTCAGTACAATGCTTGTCCCGGTCATTGATATCTTCAGCTCTTTCTGGGGAACGCTGTTGCTGGCTTGCTCCGGCCCATTGTTGTTTTATTTTGGGATTCATCCCTTGTCGGTCATCTATCCAGTTTTTACGTTGCATATCGCTGCAGCGGCACGCAACGCTGACTTGTTAGCCTCCGGTCTGGCGCCGACGGTGTCGAACGGTTTCATCATCAATAATTACGGGACGCTCTTGATGATCAATCTGGGTGGTGCCGGTTCTACGCTGGGGTTGAATTTTGCGTTGCTGTTCTCCAAATCGAAGACTCACCGAAATCTTGGGCGGTTGGCTATTCTACCCGGCTTGTTGAATATCAATGAACCTCTGATCTTCGGATTGCCGATCATTTTCAACCCCGCTTTCTTCTTGCCTTTCTTCATTGTACCGGTGATCAATCAGGCGATCACTTATTTCGTTATGTATTTTGGATGGGTAAAAATTCCGGCTTCTCTGGCCTTGTCCATGCACATTCCATCGATAATCAATGCGTATATCCTGACGGAGGATTATCGAGCTGTCATCCTGGTGCTGCTGTTAATTATCCTGGATGCGTTGATCTGGGTGCCCTTCCTGAGAAAACATGCGCTGAAATTGGACGCTGATGAAAATATGCAGAAAACGTGATATAAAATATCGCAGTTTGGTTATACGGAAATTATAAAAAGAATATCTAAATATACAAAAGGAGATCGCGAAAGTTTTAGTATGAAATTACATTCCGGTAAAGATCTGATCGAAATCGCAGCCAAAGTCATTGTGCATGCCGGAAATGCCCGAAATACCATTATCGATGGGCTGAATGCTGCCAGCGAGGGCGATTCCAAAAAAGCGGAACAGCTATTAAGAAAAGCCGAGGATGAATTGCGAGCAGCACATCACATTCAGACCGAGATCATTCAAGCCGAAGCGAAGGGCGAAATCGTGGAAATATCTTTACTTTGGAACCACGCCCAGGATTCGCTGATGGCAGCCATGACTGAGCTGAACATGGCCCGGCAGATAATGCGCATATACCGGAAGTTGAACGATAAACTGTAATAATTCTTTCCTCTTCATATATCGGCGAAAAACTTGCTTATGCTGTGCGTAAGTTTTTCGTTCTAGTTACGATCGCATCAATCCGCAGTGTACGCGTAAAGCGCGGTTTGTTGACAAAAATGTTTATCAAACTTAGAATCCATTTAAGAGACGGAACAAACATTTTTTCATTTGAACGATAATTATTCAAGGGATAAGGTAGCAGATGCGAGGAGACAAGACCAGGCAGGAAATCGTCGATGCGGCATGTGAATTATTCATCCAGAATGGGTTTCATGCCACGACAACGCGCCAGATTGCTGAAAAAATCAATCTGGTGCCTGGAGCCCTGTACAACCATTTCAGCAGCAAAGACCTGCTTTTTGAAGCAGTATTGGAGGAATATCACCCCTGGCGCAGGATCCCTGAGGCACTAAAAAATGCCAAAGGAACCACTGTGCAGGAATACATTCGCGATGCTTCCGCGAAGCTCCTGAAGATTTGGGACCAAAATCCTGAATTAACCCGGTTGCACTTGATTGACATGCTGGAATTCAACGGCAAACATCTACCTACCCTGTTTGAGGAGACGTACACGAATGTTTCTAAAATTGTAGAGGAGGCGCAATCCGGCCAGGATGGCCTGAAAGACGTGAACATGAATCTGCTATATCGGGCGATTGTCGGTTTATTCTTTGGTTATATCATGTCGGATAAAGCCATGATCGATATCGATTCACCCTTCTCGGAAGGCGGTTTTGATTATTTTGCCGACACATATCTGGTGGGTCTTTTTGCGGAGAGGAATCCCGAATCGATCAAAATACATACTAAGAATAGCTAAGGATTCTCAAATTGAAATATCTTATGGAATAAATCCTGAAGGCTTTCAGGATTTATTTTTTTTGAATTTCGG
>CALGUJ010000024.1 GCA_937902055.1 uncultured Pelolinea sp. | reverse complement strand
GTTATTCGGAAGCGGCCGTCAACCTGATCATGTCGCTGATGCTCGATCGGCGCGATGTGCAGATCGTGGTGGCGCGCAACGGCAACTGCATCCCCGACCTGGACCCGGACGTTTCCGTGGAAGTACCCTGCGTGGTGGGCGCGCACGGCGTGACCCCGCTGTGCATGGGGCGTTTACCCGAATCCATCCGCGCGTTGTGCCAGCAAGCCAAAGCCTGGGAATCCGCCACGGTCAAGGCAGCCGTCAGCGGTTCGCGCCGCGACGCTTACCTGGCCATGCTGCAAAACCCGCTGGTGCCGGATTACCCGACCGCAGTTAAAATTGTGGATGAAATGCTGGAAGCGCACAAACAATACTTACCTCAATTTTATAGATAAATGGAGCAAACATGACAAAAATAGATTTGACCCGCAAGATTGACATTCCGGATTGGGTGGAAGCCCTGACCAAACCCACGCGCATCGGCAGCGGTGAGCTGGAGCGCCAATGGGAAGAGATCGGTGAGGAAGTACTGGAAGCCGTTCACAAAGTGCTGCCCACCGGCAAATACACGCTCGGCCCGTATCTCAAGCAGTTCGAGCAGGAATTCGCCGCCTTCAGCGACAGCAAGTTCGCCATCGGCATCTCCAGCGGCACAGCCGCGTTGCACATCGCCCTGGAAGCCATGGGCGTCGGCCCCGGCGACGAAGTCATCACTGTCTGCAACACCTACGTCGCCACTGCTTTTGCCGCCTCCTACTGCGGCGCCACGCCGGTGTTCGTGGACATCGACCCCCAGACCTATAACCTGAGCGCGGAATTGGTGGAGAAAAAGATCACCTCCAGGACCAAAGCCATCGTACCGGTACACCTGTACGGGCACGTGGTGGATATGGACCCCATCATGGATCTGGCCAAAAAGCACAATTTGTACGTGCTGGAAGACGCTTCACATGCACACGGCGGTTACTACAAAGGCCGCCGCGTCGGTTCGCTCGGCCATGCCGCGGCTTTCTCCTTCTACCCCAGCAAAAATATGGGCGCCTACGGCGACGGCGGTATCATCACCACCAGCGATCCAGATCTGAATGAAAAGATCCGCATGCTGCGCTACGTTGGTCAGCGCGTGAAGTTCATTCACGAAGTGGTCGGCTTCCAGGACCGCCTGGACGAAATCCAGGCCGCCATGTTGAGCGTCAAGCTGCGCCACCTGGACGACTGGAACAATCAACGCCGCCATATTGCCTCGATCTATGATGAAATGCTGAAGGACACTCCTTTGCAGCTCCCGCACGTGGCGGATTACTGCCATCACGTGTACTATTCGTACGCTACGGTAGCGCCCAGCGAGGAAGAACGCAAGAACTTGCTGATCCATCTCGCCAACCACGACATCGGCGGCTTTGCCATGTACCCCATCCTGGTGCCCATGCAGGGCGCTTACGAATCCCTGGGTTATAAAGAGGAAGACTTCCCGGTTGGCGCGCCTTTCGTGCGGCGCGTGTTGAACCTGCCCATCTTCGAGACCTTCCACGATGACGAAGCAATCGAAACCGCCAAGGCCATCCTGGCTTATTACGACCGCGCATAATTCGCAGAATTGGAGAGGATGAGGATGTCCGAAAAACGAAAACTGGCTGTATTGGGCGGCAGCAGCATCGCCAGCCCGCTGCTGGTGCAGGAATTGGCGAAGCAAAGCGATCGACCGGAATTCGAAGTCTGCCTGATCGGGCGCACGCCGGACAAACTGTCCACAGTGGCCGCGGCGGCCGCCAAATTGGCTGCGCACGCGGCAGTCCCCTTACGGGTCAGCTTCGAGACCGATACCCGGAAGGGTCTGGAAGGGGCCGATTACGTCCTCAACCAGATCCGTGTGGGCGGTTATGCCGCGCGCGCTTATGACGAACGCTTCCCCAAGCAATTCGGCATCCTGGGCGAAGAAACCTACGGCCCCGGCGGCATGAGCAACGCGCTGCGCACCATCCCGGTGGTGCTGGAATATTGCCGCATCATCGAAGAGGTGGCTCCCAAAGCTGTTGTACTCAACCTGACCAACCCCAACAGCTACATCCAGTACGCCGCCACGCGCTACTCCAAAGTGAACATGGTGGGCGTGTGCGATTCGCCGGTGGGCATGGCGGAGGACATCGCGGCCATGCTCGGCGCGCCGCTGGACGAGTTGTGGGTGCAGTACGTGGGCATGCACCACTTCGGCTGGATCGTAAAAGTCTATTGGAACGGGCGCGACATGATGCCCGAGATCCTGAAGAAGCTGGAAGACGTGCCCGGCCTGCCGGTGGATGCCGATATTGCCCGCGCGGTGGGCGGCATTCCGACCCATTATTTCAAGTTCTACTACCATTCCAACCGCGTCTTCGAAAAGCAGAAAGACCAGCAGAAAGTGCGCGCGGAGCAGTTGATGGAGCTAGAAGCGCAGGTGATGGGCGAGTTCGGGAAGAGCGACGCTTTGCCGGCCGGTTTAAACCAGCGCGGCGCGCACTGGTACGGGGCGATCGTCGTGCCGGTGATGCTGTCGCACGCCACCAACGCCAATAAAGTCTTTATCCTGAACGTGGTCAACGGTATCACCGAACCCTGGATGCCGCCGCAGGCCATCATCGAAACGCCCACGCTGGTCAGCGGGCATGGCTTTGTGCCGCTGCAGCCGGCGGAAACCCCGCTCGACCTGCAGGCACTGACGCGTCTGAACGCCACCTTTGAAATGCTATGGTCGGAAGCCGTGGTGGAAAAGGATTACGGCAAAGCCCTGCGCGCCATGATGCTCAATCACCTGGTGCGCGATCTGGACCAGGCCAAGGCCATCCTGAAAGAGATCTGGAAATTTTAATAAAATGTTGGGGGATTTATGAAAAAAGAGGCTGGAGCGATCCGGCTTCTTTTTATTTTCCTTTTGTCAACACGGATAAACACGGATGATTGCTTTATGGTTGATGAACACAGATAAAAACCTCCATGATCGACCTACGTTAGAATTGAGATGTGTAAACCATGTCTCCGAATTTGTGTCAACCATGTCCCCGGTCTATACACAGTGGAGTGGTTAAGTGAGGGGCGTGTGATCAGCCTGCTCAATATAATTTCAGCCATGAGATTGCTTCCCCAAGAGGGTATTGCGCGATCGACCGCCTTTGGCGGTCTCGCAAAGATAATTTATGGAGGCAGCCCGCGTTGGGATGACAATTGATTATTCCTCTCCCGGTGGGAGAGGTTAGGTGAGGGGGATTTTTTTTATAGTCACTTATCAGCAGTAGGATTTGGTTTATTCACGATTGCCAGATTTCGTGCGTCCCCTATACAAGCGGACCACCAGCACACCCGCCATTACAAAAAAGCTCCCGATAATCTGCCGGCCGGTCAAGCGTTCACCCAAAACGAAATACGCGGTGAAGGCGGTGAAAACCGGCTCTATGGTGACGATCAGGTTGGCTACACTGGAAGGTAGGTGTTTCAAAGCCACGTTATAAAGCCCATAACCCATCAAAGTCGGGCCGGCCGCCAGCAGGAACAAAATGAACCAGCCCATGAAAGATTTTCCCAGCCAGAATAACTCGGCGGGGTTGGCCGCGGCGCCGGGCAATTGTTTTCCCAGCGCGAGGTTCATCAGCAGCATAAAACCCGCGGCGATCAGGAAGGTGTAAAAGAGCGTCGTCCAGGGA
>CALGUJ010000023.1 GCA_937902055.1 uncultured Pelolinea sp. | reverse complement strand
AGAGGTTTATCCTCGGTGTTTTTAAACTGGAAGGAACAGACCTGGCGATTACTTCCGACCAGGCTGCCAGCCTAATCCCGTTATGGACTTCGATGAAAGAATACAGCCAGGTATTCCAACCGATGCCTGAGGGCACCCCCGCTGCTACCTCGGATGTTTCGGCAACGCCGGAAGAACCTGTCGATGATTCGGAAGAAATCACTGCGCTATTCGACCAGATCGAAGCCGTGCTGACCGCCGAACAGGCATCAGCCATAGCCGCGCTTGAGCTTGACCAGGCAGGGGTGAAATCGTTCATGGATGAACAGGGTATTGAAATGCCTGAAGGTATGGGGCTAGGTCAAAACCAGCCTGATGAAGGGACACCTTCCGCTGATCAAATGCCTGCGCCCCAGGGCACTCCTGCCGCAGACGGTCAACAGCCCGAAACCGATGCCCAATCGGGCCAGCCGGACCAGGGCGCCCAGCCTGACGGAAAGAACGAAAACATGCGTGCTGCTTCGCAGAACCTGATCGATGCTTTGATCGAGTTGTTGGAATCCAAGACCGCTTGATCTTTGATTGCGCTTCAAGAAGGGTGCTGCTGGTAAATGCGGCACCCTTTTTTTATGAAAAAACTGTAATCTTCAATAAAGTCCTTAGCAATATTCTCTGGCTACACTAATAAACGAATTCCAGAAAGTCAAACGGGTCGGGACTCCTTGAAAAAATTGGTGTTCCCTTGTGAAAATAGAAAGGGATTATCAATGAGAAGCCTGAAGGAAGCCAGTCTCATTTCGGCCACAGCCGTCACAAAAAGCCGTCTGGTGTCTCTCGGCGCAATTCAATCCATTCATTTGCCGGCGGCTTCGGGTATTTTCATTCTGCTTTATCCATTGCTCCTCGCTGCAAGGTCGGACAAACAATCCGGATAGTGCCCGATGTATAGAGCGCGACGGCTGTCGCCGGTGATTGAATTAGAATACAAGTGAAGGAAATAAAAATGAATAAGATCCGGCAATTTAAATCACTGCGCGCACAACTACCGATCTCTTTCGCTGCTATCGCCCTGTTGACCACCACTCTGATCGGTGCGGTGCTGCTGGCAATTATCTGGAATTATTACAGTGGTCTCGAAAAACAGTATTTAGATTCCAACGTACGGGGCACCGCCAACAGCTTGAGTCGTATCGCGGAAAACTCCGGAATTAAAGCGGGTGATTCGCTCAGTGATTTTGCCGACGTCTTTCAAAACCAATCCAGGGTGGCAGCCTTTCTGGTGCAATGCCGGGTTCGCGTTTTGGACATAAATAACACGGTGATATACGATACCGGATCTCCATCGCAAAGCTGGAAAATCACTGTTCCCAAGCCCAGGGAGAAAAACCAACAACCGACGCCTCAACCGGAGGAAAATGAAACGGAGCAGCCAGCCTTTTCAATTGAACCCTCGGAAAACAAGCCTCCCCAGCCGGGTGAAAATCCGCCTGCCTATTCATTCCAGGCCAATCCAAATATGTTTGGGTATTTGCTGATGCAAGAACCCACCGATGAATTCAACATCCGCTCCTCTTTAGTCGTAACGGCGTCGTTCCATGATGCGGATAATAATACTTTAGGGTACGTCGAACTCTCGGAAAGCCCCGAATATGGTCGCCAGATTATCGAAAATGTCATCCGCGGATGGGCGATAGCCAGCCTGGTGGGCGTAGTGGTTTCTACCTTGTTTGGATTACTGGTCAGCCGTGGGTTGATCAGGCCTTTGGTTGACCTGGAACATGTTGCTTCAGAAATGAGGGATGGGAATTATGAAATCCGTTCGCCGGTTTTCAAACCAAGCGAACTGGCTTCATTGTCGGAAACGTTTAATCAGATGGCGGAGCATATTGAACAGAGCATCGAGACCTTGCGCAGGTTCGTATCGGATGCCGCGCATGAAATCCGCACGCCGTTGACATCTCTAAGAGCCGATCTAAACCTGGCTCTGACAGAAAAAAACCTCAACGACAGCCGCCCTTTGGTGGAACGGTCCCTGGAGCAAATTGAACGGCTCGACCGCCTCTCGCATGACCTGCTGGATCTATCGCGACTGGAATCCAAAAATGGGAAAATGAATTTTCAAAAGTTAAACCTCAACCAACTTTTACTGGAAACCTGCGAAGTCCACGCTTCAGCGGCTGAACAGGCTGAAATCGATTTTGAAATCCAGCTACCTCAAAAAACACTATTTGTGGATGGAGATTCCGAACAACTAAAACGCGCGGTCAGCAACCTGCTGAGCAATGCGGTGAAATTCTCACAGCCCGGCGGCAAAATCGCCCTGAGCGCGCGGGCTGAATCGCATACTGTAACCATTCAAGTGCAGGATAATGGGATTGGCATTCCAGGCGAAGAACGCGATCATTTGTTCAACCGTTTCCATCGCGCCCGGAATACGCAAAAGTATCCGGGTTCAGGTTTGGGATTGGCTATCGCCCGCGCCATTGTCGAAAAGCATGGCGGCGAAATTGGCTTGCTTCCCGAAAAGCGCCGGACGGTATTTTATATCCGGCTTCCGTTAAGCGACTCGGAACAGTAGTAAGGTGGAAAACCAACCGGCAGCCTGCCTGACAGACTACCGGTTCCCAATCAAAAGAAATATTTTAGGAGGCGTAATTACTACGCATCTCTTCTTAATACTTGGGCAACAACCTTAAACCGGTTTCGACCATGTGTTGGTTCTTCGATAAGAGATCGCTGAAACCAACGGGCTCTTCGGAAGGTATCTGAAAGAACTTCATGCGCTGCATTTCTTCAAACACCTGTTGGTTGCCTGACATCGCTTCCAACAACTGCCCCAGATCATCCATGAAAATTCCAAATTCAGCGGTAGTAATTTCATCGTTGACTCCCGGTTGAATCGCCCTGCCCTCTTCAATTTTTCGGCCGAGCAATTGGGCGGCAGAAGCGCAATCATTGACTACTGCCGTGATGATTTGCAGAATGAATTGGTTGCGCCGGGTAGTTGAGAAAGATCGGCTCGTTCTTGCCTCTGTTCCCAATAAGGGATTTTGGTAACGGGTAACAGTGATGATAAATCCGTTGCACAAAATGATACCCAGCGGAATGGTAGCATAGGGCGCTTCTGCCCCAACGCGGTAATACGGCATCCGCAGCAAAATCAGGATTGAACCGGCTTGCTGCTCGATGTGCGGTTTTTCATTCAAATCCAGTGGAGCGGTGATGAATTTTTGGGGAATTCCCAATCCATACGTTTTTTCAAATTCTTCCGGCGTGGGATTCACTACATGCACCCAGGCGCCTTCCACTACGCCGGGAATTATCGCCAGGTTGTCTTCAGTGGTCTTTAGAATTTTGAACATGTTGCTTACCTCCAATTCTCTTTAATATGAGCCCTGGAAAGCAAAAACCCCCGGACTTATTCTGTGAATATTGCCGAGGGTTGCAGACCACCGAATCCTGGAGGTGATTTAAAGGATTCCACCTCCCGGATGGGCAATATCAACAGGACACAGAACCGGGCTGCTTTTAGGGTCAGGATCCAAATCGATTGCGTTTTCTTCTTTCATCTTGTTCATTTCCTGTGGTCAGAGTGTACACCTTTTTCAATCAGCGCGTCAAGAGGGTCATGATTTCATTATCCGCTTATGGTATGACCGAAAGAGCGAAGAGGGTGAGCGTGATCACCACGATCAACCCGGTCAATCCCAAAGCAAAATAATTCTGGAATTTCGTGTTGGTATATTCACCCATAATTTCTTTATTGTTCGATAATTTTAACAGAAGCACCAACAGAATCGGCAGCAGGATGGCATTCACCGATTGCGATAGCCACATGATCTGGAACAACGGCAGCCCGGGGATCATAACAAATAACGAGCTGACTAGGATCAAGCCGATGAACAATCCATAAAATACCGGCGCATCTTCGCGTCGTTGGTCCAGTCCGCGCTCCCAACCGAAAGCCTCGGTAACCGCATATACAGTGGAAAGCGGTAGCACTGTGGAAGCCAGTATGGAAGCGCCCAATAAGCCGATGGCAAACAGGATGGTTGCCCATTCACCCGCCAACGGCGCCAATGCCAGCGCGGCTTGCCCGGCTTCTTCAACCCGCACGCCCGAAGAATAGAGTGTCGCGGCCGTGCAGATGATAATGAACGCAGAGATCAAATTTCCCCACACCGAACCGAACATGACATCCGCGCGGGTTAAGGGATAATCCTCAATAGTGACACCCTTGTCGACTACCGAGGCTTGCATGTAGAAGATTCCCCAGGGGGTGATGGTCGTGCCTATAGTGGCCAGCATGGCCAACAAATATTTTCGGTCAAAAACCAAGCCGGGTTCAAAGGTGTTCAGCAGAATATCTTTGATATCCGGTTTAACTAGGATGGCCGTTACCACGTAACTTAAGGCCGCCAGGCAAAGCACCAGCAATATTTTCTCCATGTAGCGGTAGTTGCCCCGCAGCGCCATGAAAACCAGAAAAATTGAAATAACCGGTACGAAAATATAGCGGCTCACTCCGATTAGCTCGCCGCCCGCCGCGATCCCCGCAAACTGCGCAATGGTGGTTCCTAGGTTCGCGATCAACAGGCAAATCATGGCGAAAAATGTGATCTTGACTCCGTATCTTTCACGGATCAGGTCAGCGGCGCCTTTACCGGTCACTGCCCCCATCCTGGCCGCCATCTCCTGGATGATCACTTCGCCGAAGGTGATCACCAGGATCAACCACAAGAACCGGTATCCGAAAAAGGAACCGGCCATGGAATAGGTGGCGATGCCGGGCGCGTCGTTATCCGCCGAAGCCGTGATCAATCCAGGGCCAAGCACCGCTAAAAATAACCAAATTCTTTGAAAAAAATTCTTCTTCTTGATGTCGCTCATTGCATCAACCTCACATATCTAACTAGAAGAAGCGCGGTAATCGCTTTTTATAAGCGGTAGGCAGCACTGAATCGATAGCATCGTCCAATGTGACAATGCCAAGCATTATCTTTGTCTCTTCCTTTACAACTGGTATTGACAGCAGATTGTATTTGGCAATCAGGTATGCCACCTCATCCTGAGGGGTCATCGGTTCGACATAAACCGGGTCGTGATCCATCAGGTTATCGACCAACTCCTGCGGCGAAGCCATCACCAGATCGCGCAGGTAGATGACGCCCATTAAATTTTCTTTCTTGTCCAGGACATAGATGTAGTACATATCCTCGACTTCCTGCGCATCTTCGGAAGACCGCAGGAATTCGATGGCTTCTCCAACTTTCAGCCCGTTGAGAATCCAGCCGTAATCAGTGGTCATAATGCCGCCGGCCGATTCGGGTGGGTAATGCAGCAGTTTCCGAACATCTTCCGCTTCATCGCTTTCCATTAAGCCCAACAATTCGGCGCTGGTTTCCTTGGGGAGGTCCGCCAGCAGGTCAGCCGCCTCGTCGGGATCCATTTCTTCCAAAATATCCGCCGCGCGTTCCGATTCGAGGTTGGAAAGCACTTCGATCTGGGTTTTGGAGGGGCTTTCTTCCAGGGCGTCCGCTACCACTTCGTTATCCATCTCCTCGATCAATTTCTGGGTGGTAACCCGGTCGAGGTCATTCAGAATCATGGCAATGTCGGCCGGCGGCAGCTTGCTGATTTTTTCCTGCGATTTGTTCAAACGCAGCGGATCTTTGGCCTGGACGTAAGCCACGTCTTTCCAGGCAATCACGCCTTTATTGAGCGGTTTGTTCACCACGCGCGATACGCGCATAGCTGTCTTCTCCAATCCCAATCGGCGCAATAATCCCAGGTTGCTGATGTCCACGCCGGTGACCACGTAGTTATCCTTGGAAAAAGCGATTTGAATATCATTCACCCGCACCACCCGTTTGCCTTCAACATCGACGATCTGGTGATCGAGTATTTGATGCCGCAGGTATAATTCATTTCCAACCGGTTCATAGGGAGCAATAACCTCGGCAGGCACTTTCAGAGTAATGCTGGGGAAGAGACTGCTGATTTGACTGGCCTTGATTAAAATACTGGAACCGTCTTCCTTTTGCACGCTGATCGCCGTGATCAGCGGGAAGACCTTTTCATCATGGCCGATAACAATATCTCTACACTTGCCGATCGAGTTCCCCCAGATATCCCACACTTTCTTATCGATAACCGTGCTGATGTAGATCATGCCTACCTCCTTCAGTCTCCGATCTTTTAAATACGAAACCCTCAGTGCCGATTAGCGAACATACACTGAGGGCTAGAGACCGTCAAAAGCAGACGATTTAACGGCAGAATCCTCCAAGATATATGCAATCGCTAACCTCAAAAGAAATATTACTTTGAGGGTCTATATCCAAATCAAGACTATTTTCTTCTTTCATCAAATTTTCCATTTTCTACCGTTGAGTTTACTATACCGAAATCAATCTTGTCAATCTTTCTGCACAAGACGAAAGTACCGAATTATTTCGGTTCACCCAGGCAGGTGATTTTTCCCAGCATAGCCACGCTTTGTTTGATGGTCGGATTTCCATAGTATTCCACGCTGCCCACGCCGGCGATGGTTGCATCCAGTTCTTTCTTCACCCATAACTGGGCGCTGCCGACCCCGCTCAAAACCACCTTGGCAGTTTCCGACTCCAACTTGTAACCGCTGAAATTGCCCGCGCCCGCCAGAGTCACGGATTGGTCCTTGACCTTTCCTTCAACCTGTACTTTGCCTGCCCCGGGGATCTCGGTTTTCAGGCTATCGGCTTTCAATTCGGTTACCTTCAAATTGGACGCGCCGATCAATTTCAACTCCAGCGCATCGGTTTTGATTTCACCAACTTCGATATCCGCCGCTCCGGTCACTTCCAGTTCCTGCAGGTCTTTAAGGGTGATCTTAATAAGGATGTCATTGGATATAAAATCAAAACCCGCGCTGATCTTTTCCACCCAATCGCGGCCGATATCGATCACCAGCCTGCCATCCGATACATTGGTGGAAATACGACTCACGCCGATTTTATCGCCTTCAATCACAACCGATTGTTCCTTGCCCTGATTGATGGACATCTTGCCAACTCCGCGCATGGCAATGCGATTGAATTCACCCAATTCACGCCGTTCCGAAACTTGTTCAGCCATTTTTTCTTATCTCCTCGTTTTTCAACAAACTATATCCTTAATACGAAACGGCTATGTTTTGGTTTCTTATATATATAAAAAAAAGGCTGCATCGTGAAATGCAGCCCGCTTTCTGAAATTTTTTTTATAATGATCCGCTTACATTACTGAAGATCGAATTAATCCCGGCGGCGGTCACGCCCAGCAGGCTCAGAATTATACCGGATACCAGCGCCGCAACGAGCATCATGGTCACCCAACCGATGATCACCGCGCCGATCGTCTGCGGCCAATCCAGGTCCAGTGCCTCCTTAGCGGCAAAGAACCAAGCTGCCAATCCGGCAATGGCTGCCAAAAAGGTGACCGGGCCGGTTATGCAGGCCAATCCAGGCGCCGCTAAAGCAATGATTCCTAAAAATCCCACCGCGTTCCACACAGAAGCCAGCCCAATTGTGCGGATCAGCTCGTCATACGTAACATCCGCATTGAAGAAAGTCTTTCCCGCCCAATTCATCACAAATGCCGCCAGGGCGAAAGAAGCAACCGTCACCAGCGTTCCGCTCAAAGCGCTGATGATCCAGCGCGCGCCGATGGTATGAATCGATCCTGCGCTGGAACCCAGGTTTGACAGCAATGCAGCCGCTGCCACGATCATCCAGGCGCTGGGGGTGAATGTGGTATCTTCCTCGACTTCTTTATAAACCCCTGTCCTAAACGTCAATGCCCCGATAATTCTGTCAATCATTTCGTTACTCCTTGTTTAATAATCGCTTATGATAGGATAACACTTCATTCTTTATTATGATACAAAATTAAAATAATCATAAGTGAAATCTAAAACTTTAACCGCCGGTTAACCGTATATGATTTTATAATGACCAAGAAAAAAGGAGTTTGGCATGCGTAAATTGATCGCAGTTATCTTTTCCATTTGCCTGGTGATTCCTCTTCTATTCGCCAGTCAGATCGCCATTGGAACCGCCAGTTGGATTTTGGACGAACAGTTTTACGTCCAGGCGTTGGACGACGAAAAAGTTTACCAGGCTGTGTTATCCGATAATGTGCTGGATGGTATCCTGCGCAGCCAGTTGGCCTTGCCGGCGGAAACGGACACCAGCGGTTTGCGGACAATTGTGCGAGGCATTCTCGGCGAAGATTATCTAAAAGAACAAACCTCCGCAATCGTCTCAGACTTCTTCGATTATCTCCACGGTCAAACCGACCAATTTATACCGGTCATCGATCTGCAACCGGTTAAATCTGTGTTGACCTCGGATAAACAGGAGGAATTCCTGTCTGCCCTGGTAGCGGTTTTGCCCGTCTGCCAGGCCGGGCAAACTCCCGGTTTTGGTGGAGAAGGTGAAAGTGCGTGCAAGCCGCAGGGAATTGACGATGGAACGCTGATCGAGAATTACCTTGCACCCGCCATACCGGCCGCGCTGGCGCAGATACCGGATCAGGTGTCGTTGGCAGGCAATTGGCAGAACCTGGTAAACCGCCACCCCTGGGGCCGTTTCCTGCCGGGAATGGCGCTGCCTGCCAGCACGATCCTCGGTGTGCTCATCCTTGCTTTCCTTGCAGTGTGCTTCTGGTACATCACGGCTTTGATCGCTGACGGGAGCTGGCGCTCGCGACTGCAATGGCTGGGCTGGACGTTGATCCTTCCCTCTGCGCTGGTTTTCCTTTTGGGAATCCTGTTGCAGGGAAATACACCGCAATACTGGCTGAATTACGGTTTACAGTACAGCAACCTGCAAGTTCAAACTGGCTTGGCCAGCACGCAAATCATTTTGGAAGCGCTCAGTACCAGCGCATTGCCGCGTGTTTCAGCTTCATTCCTGATGGTCGGCGGTATTTGCGGCGGCCTGGCGCTGGGTCTGATCTTGTGGGGTTTGATGACACCCGCCAGGAAAACATCTCTATAAATCAGCATCATCTGCGCCAGAAAAGCCTGAGAGTCAAACTCCCAGGCTTTTTGATGATTAGTAGAATTGCCTATCTCCAGTCGATTACCACGCAGCGGTAGTGCTCGCGGTCGTATTGCAACCCATGATAGGCTTGCTCGGCCTCTTCAGGCTTGATCACGTGGCTGATGATTTTCGCGGCATCGATGCGCTTGCTGGCCATCAAATCGAAAGCCACCTGATAATTGCGTTCGAAGTTCAGCTTCATGCCGGCGGTCTTTTTCAGCGGCAGCATATTCGCCAGGCTGCCCTTCACGTTGAGCATTTTCATGTGGATCGGGTTGAACACGTCTGTCAAATTGCCTTCATACGCTTCGCGTGGTGAACCCAACAGGATGACTTCGCCGTACGGCATGGTTACCTGGATGGCTTTGGCAATCACGCTGGAATGGCCCACCGCATCCACGCCGATGTCCACCCCCTCCCCGTTCGTCATGCGCATCACCGCCTCGACCTGTTCTTCCGAAGGGCAGGCGACCACGTCGCTGACGCCCAGCGATTGCGCCAGGTCGCAGCGGCTCTTGACCGGGTCGAGCGCGATCACGCGCGCACCGTTGATCTCGTAGAGCAGAGCCGCCAGTAACCCGACCATGCCCAACCCGAACACGGCCACCCGATCGCCGATCTTCACGCTGCTGGCGTTGGGACCGGTGATGGCGATGGCGACCATGCACACAAAGCTGGCTTCTACTGCGTCCAATCCCTGCGGTACTTTGAAAAGGTTGTCCCACTGGCTCTGGCCGGCGGCTGAAAAGCGCTGCACGGAGCTGTGGCTGCCCAGGTAATACACAAGGTCGCCGATTTCGAAACCGGTCAACCCTGAACCTTTTTTAATAATGCGCCCGATCGATCCGTAACCCGGGCGCACCGGGAATTTGACGCCCGGTTTGAGCGCGAACACGCGCGAGAGTTCCGTGCCTGCGCTGATGATGGAAGCTTCGTTTTGAATGACCGCTTCAGTTGGCTGCAGGTTCTCAACGTCAATTTCTTCGGTTTTAACCTCCACCTGCCCTTTTTCAATGATCTCCAGATATTTACTCAACATTGGCAATCTCCAATCCGGTAAATAATCAGTCGGCTTCCAGGATCGCGATCAACAGTCCGGCTGTTCGTTCGGTCAGCGTTTTGCAATCCGGCTGCCCCGGCCTCCCCACCCAATTGTCCTTGAGCGCCTGGCAGGTGGTAAAACCGAATTCCTGCTGAAACCTTTCGCGAAACGCTACTGCCAACGCCAGGCACCGTTCGTCGTTGGTTTGCCCGTCCGCGCGGCCGCACAGCGCCCCGATCAGCAGGATGCCGCCGGTCAAGGCGCCGCAAGTCTCCAGGCGTGTGCCGCCTATCCCGCCCGCGAAGGGTGTGGAGAGGCGCAGCGCCAGGGGATTGACTTCCCGCAGATAATGCTCTCCGAGCGCCAGGAAAATGGCCTCGGAACAGTGATATCCGTTTTCCATATATTTATAGGTATTACGGCAAAGGATTTGGGTTTGATTCTTTTCCATGTTTCTCCGTTAAATAAATAAGCGCAGTTTCCTGCGCTTATTGTATCCTTTTCTCTAGCTTTGTTTATCTTGCGTCTCGATGGCGTGCCCGCCTTTGAGCGAGCGGATCAGGTCCGCGCGCCTGAGCGCGCGCTTGCGGTCGATTTCGACCATGCCGGCTTTGTTGTCCGCCAGCTTGAGCAGCGCCTGGATCCACGCGCCGCTCTGCACTTCCTCGTGCGCCACGCGCCAGCGTTCCACGAACACAGGCAGTTCCTCGGAATTGGTGATGCGCTCGTGCTTAACCTTTTTGCTTACGCCGTAGGCTTCCACGCTGATCTCGTATTCTTCCATTTGCGGTTTTACCGGGCAAATCTGCATGCAGGCGCCGCACTTGATGCAGTAGTAATCCGCCA
>CALGUJ010000022.1 GCA_937902055.1 uncultured Pelolinea sp. | reverse complement strand
GTACGGATACAACATAAAAATACAAAATATGCTACATTCTGTTGAGAAAATACAATATTACACATTATATAGTTAAAACAACATACTGTCCAATCATAACAAGATGTATATAATTAGGAGGTTGAAGTGGAAAAGAAAACGGAAGCGAGACGTCACAAAAATATCGTCTATTTCAAGCGCGGGGAACTGGATTTTGTCCTCCAGTTGGCCTTGGGGATGGTGGCAACGGATGCCGCCGCGGTGGGCGAGGTCTTCTACGCCGCTTCCCGGGTAAACGAATATGAGCGGGATCTCGAATCTTGGGTGCGCGAGTGGAATGCCTTGGGCGAACGCCTTGCGGCGATCGCACGGGATTGTCAGGCAAAGGGTCATCTCGTCAGTGCGCGCGAAGCATACCTGCGTGCCTTCAACTACTTTCGGCTGGCAGCTTACCTGGTGCGCGTCCACGACCCGTCTTACCCGGCAGCGGTGGAACGGTTCCGGGATTGCTTCAGGCGGGCAGCGGCGTTGTTCGATCCCGCCCTTGAGATGATTGCCATCGATTGTGAAGGCGTGAAATTACCAGGCTACTTTATCAGGCCAGGAGAAAGCAGCCAGCCACGCCCAACCCTGATTTTCATCTCGGGCGGGGAGAGTTACTGCGAAGAAATTTATACTTGGGTGGGCCCGGCAGCTTTAAAGCGCGGCTACAACCTGCTGGCAATGGATCTTCCCGGTCAGGGCGCCACCGCATTGGAAGGGGTGAAATATCGGCCTGATGTCGAAGTACCCATCGCTGCGGCAATTGATTATCTACTTGGTCGCCCGGATGTCGACCCACGAGCCATCGTGGCTGCCGGGGTTAGTTATGGGGGTTACGCCACCATGCGCGCCGCAGCCTATGAAAAACGACTGGCCGCCATTGCTGCCAGCACCCCTCTGATCGATTTCCAGAAATTAATCACCGAAAACGCGCCCTGGTTATCGAAGGTACCTGCCTTTGCCGGTAATGCCGCTTTCAAGCTTCTAGGGAGCATTGATCCGTTTGCAATGGTAGTATACGAGAAATTTACCTCGGCGGTCGGCGTTAAAAAACCTTCCGAGGCGCTCACCGCTTTCAAGGATTGGGTGGTAGATGTCAGCCGGATCACCTGTCCTGTGTTGTGCATGGTGGGCGAGGGGGAACACGAATCCTTCCAGTGGCAGGCCCGGACCGCCTACGAACGCCTGGGTGTGCCGGGAAAGACCCTGCGCGTGTTTGCAGTGGACGAAGGCGCCGATGCCCACACCCAGTCCAACAACTTCCCCCTGGCAACCCAGGTGGTGTTCGACTGGTTCGATGAGATATTAAGGAGGGATTGCAAATGAAATCAAAAGCTTACAAAGAACAGGGCAAGGAATTCCAGGCTCACCGCCAGTTCCACCGGATGTACTTCAAGGCAAACGATATGGACTTCGCCTTCCAGTGGCTGATGGGCAGTGCCATCCACGGCGGGGCAGGGGTCGGGGAGAGTTTCTACGCCGCGGCGCGCATGAAGGACGGCGACCCGCTCAGTTGGGAACGCGAGTGGACCGCCCTCGGTAACCGCGTCCGGGCACGCGGCGAGGCGGCTCTGGTTGCGGGTCACCTGGTCAGCGGTCGGGAAGCCCTCCTGCGGGCGACGGTCTATTACCGGGCTGTGCTTGGTTCGATGCGGCCTAATGATCCCGGATTCAAGCCCACAGTCGCGCACATGCGCGAATGCTTCCGCAAGGGCAGCAGTTTGCTCGAGCCGCCGGTCGAGCCGATTGAGGTCCCGTTCGAAGGGGGCATCCTGCCGGGCTACTTCCAGAAAGCCACCGCGGATGACACGCCGCGTCGGACCCTGATGATGTTTGGTGGCGGGGAGACGTTCGCCGAGGACCTGTACTACTTCATTGCCCCGGCTGCCATCAAGCGCGGGTACAACTTCATGACTGTCGACCTGCCCGGCCAGGGCGACCTGCCCTTCCACGGCGTCTATTTCCGCCCCGATTTCGAGACTCCGATGAAGTACGTCGTCGATTATGCCATCTCCCGCCCGGACGTGGACCCCGAGCGGTTGGTGGCCTACGGCATTAGCGCTGGCGGTTACATGGTGCCGCGCTCCGCGACCCGCGAGCGGCGCATCAAGGCTTGCGTTGCCAACAGCATGATCTTCAACATGTACGACATCTTCCGATTAACACCGATCCCCAAGATCAAAGGGTTGATGCGACTGCTTGCTTCCTGGAAGGCGCCGTTCCAGCTGCGCATGATCGAATTGCTCGCCTGGCGTTGGGGGCTGGATGGGAGTAACTTCCGACTGCTGGTCGAGAAGAACCGTGACGTCTACTTCGATCCGGCGGAGATCACCTGCCCGACCCTGATCCTGATCGGGGAGGGGGAGAATGCCAACCAGGAGATCCGCCGCCAACACCAGCACGCCATGGAAGTCCTGCCGGACACGCGCAAGAAGCTGATCGTCGGGCCGATGGACGAGGGGGCTGCCAGCCACTGCATGGGCGAGAATTTAGGCTTGATGAGTGCCTTCGTCTTTGATTGGCTGGACGATGTGTTTGCTTTGGAACAGCCGCCATTACCCTGAGCGGAGATGGCAACGCATGGCGGTTACTCTCATCGAAACGCACAAAGGTTGCGTAGGTGCAGCCCAATAATTCTCCCCCGATCATGTGACTTACTGCTGGATCACGTTATAAACGATCTTCCCCGGATAAATTCCGGGGAAGCCTCTCTTACTCGATTATCCGTATATACAGTGCCCCCAACGGGACTCGAACCCGTGTTTTGGCCTTGAGAGGGCCACGTCCTAGGCCGCTAGACAATGGGGGCATTGAACAGCGACAAGGATTTTATCATGAAGGCGGGGCAGCGTCAACGAATCACGTTGCAGCGATAAACCACCACCTAATCTTCAAATCGTACAAGGTTGACCACGTTTCTAATGAAATGTTATCATTATTATGATATTCTTTATCATAATAATGATATTCAAAATGATTGCAGGTGAAAAATATGAAAACTACAAAAAATATAGATTCACTCACTCGATCCGAGGTCACTCCTAAGAATCTTTACCTTTCCCGGCGCGAGTTTATGCGGACGGCGGCGCTGGTGGCGGGTGGTGTGGCTTTGGCGGCGTGCGTTCCACAAAACGGCACGCAGCCAACGAGCAATCCATCCTCGAGCACAGCCCAGTATATTGATGAGTTGGGCAATAACGCCAACTCTCTATATGAAGCCACACATTACAACAATTATTACGAATTCACGACCAATCCCCAGGGGGTCGCCGCACTCGCGGCCGATTTCAAAACCTCTCCCTGGGACGTAAAAGTATATGGCCTGGTGGAAAATCCCAAGACATACAGCCTGAATGAATTGATCGAGAAATTTCAACCTGAAGAGCGCATCTACCGCATGCGCTGTGTCGAAGGTTGGAGCATGGTCATCCCCTGGCTCGGATTTCCCCTCCATAAACTTTTGGACGAGGTCAGCCCTGATGCACAAGCCAAATACGTACGCTTCGAATCGGTATTTAAACCGGATGAAATGCCGGGACAGCAACAAGGTTTTTACCCCTGGCCTTATCAGGAAGGACTGAGGTTGGATGAAGCCAGGCACGATCTGACCATCCTGGCGACCGGCATGTATGGTGGAGAACTACCGGCTCAAAACGGCGGTGGCATCCGTCTGGTCGTGCCCTGGAAATATGGATTCAAGTCCATTAAGGCCGTGGTCAAGATCGAACTGGTCGCCGACCAACCTTCCACGCTATGGAACACCATCGCGCCCAACGAATATGGATTCTATTCAAACGTCAATCCCAACGTGGACCATCCCCGCTGGTCGCAGGCTACAGAACGCCGCATCGGTGAAACGGAAAGGCGTGAAACCTTGATGTTCAACGGCTATGGCGATCAGGTGGCTTCGCTCTACGAAGGCATGGACCTGCGGGAGAATTATTGAGATGAAAACACAATTTGACTGGCAGCGTTGGGTCATCCATGCAGGTGCCTGG
>CALGUJ010000021.1 GCA_937902055.1 uncultured Pelolinea sp. | reverse complement strand
CGCAGCCGGCGTTACAACCATCCATTGACCATGATCATGGTGGAACCGTTGAAAGGTTCGCAGGAGATGATCCTGAACCAGTCGGTGCGGGAAGTGCAGGAATCGATGATCTCGCGCTACGTGTCCATTTCGCTGGCGCGGGCGCTGCGGGAATATATCCGGCGGACGGACATGCTGGTGGAGCAACCGGATAAAGGTCGCTTCATTGTGATCACGCCTGAAACCGGAAAGGTTGAATCGGAACGGGTGGTGGACAAGATTTTCGAAGCGGCGTCATCGATCGGGGCGGAAGTGGCGGTGGGAATGTGCGCGTTTCCGGATGACGCATTGACGCTGGAAGATATGCTAAGCCGGGCGGAACTGGACCTGGCCGAGTCGGAAATCAACAAGCAGATCACAGGTACCGCCGATGATGAAACCAGCCACGGCGCGGAATGAACGGGGCATCCGGCTGCGCGATGGTACTTTCAATCAGGAAATCGCGTGGATAGAGAAATACGATCCGGATAAACGCCTTTTAAGAGGCGAGAATTACATCCGAGCCAAACGCGTATTCGATTTACTGCTGACGGGTTTATCCTCGGTGGTGTGGGCGCCGGTCTTGTTTTTGACCATGCTGATCGTAAAGCATGAGTTTCCCTCACGAAAGGTATTCTATAAACAACTGCGCACCGGCAGGGGCGGCAAGCGTTTTTGGATGTACAAATTCCAGACCATGGTACCCAACGCGGATGAACTAAAACCAACTCTGATGCACTTAAACATCCTGGAATGGCCGGATTTTAAGATCGTCGACGACCCGCGCGTGACGAAAATCGGGAAAATCCTGCGAAAAACGAGCATCGACGAGTTGCCGCAGATCTTCAATATCATCAAGGGGGAAATGTCATGGGTCGGGCCGCGGCCCACTTCGTTCGCGCCGGATACGTATAAAATCTGGCAGACGGAACGGCTGGACGTGACACCGGGATTGACCGGCTTATGGCAGATCACCGAGCGCGGAGAATCCGATTTCAAGGAAAGACTGCTGCTGGATATTGCGTACATCCAGCACCGCTGCCTGATGCTGGATATCGAGATCATCTTCCGCACGGTGCTGGCCATCTTCCAGGGCAAGGGAGTGACATGATGGGTAAGACGGCATACATCGTTTCGCGATTCCCGCACTTGCCCGAGACGTTCATTCTGCGCGAAATGAACGCGCTGCAGACGCGCGGCGTTGAAGTGGAGTTGTTTCCGCTGGTCGTTCAAAACCAGGCCGTCGTGCACGCAGACGCGCGCCCCTGGCTGGGCAGCATGCACCGGATCAGGCCATGCGCGGGAAAAACACTGAAATCCAACCTGGTCACGCTGCTGCGCCGACCGGGACGGTATCTCGCGACTTTCTTTCAGATGGTCTGGTATAACCTGCCGAGCCCCAAGTTCCTGGCGCGCGCCATCTATATTTTTCCATGCGCGGTGCGAATGGCGGAGGAGATGCGTGCTTTAGGTGTCAGCCACATCCACGCGCATTACGCCACCCATCCGGCGCTGGCGGCCTGGATCGCGGCGCGCTTCACAGATATCCCTTACAGCGTCAGCGTGCACGCGCACGACATCTACGTCGAACGCAGCATGTTGAAACAGAAGTTGGCAGGGGCGGCATTCATCCGCGCCATCTCCGCATTCAACAAGCAATTCCTGATCGATCAACTTGGGGCCTGGGTTGCCCCAAAGACTTTCATCATCCATTGCGGTATTCAGGCGGAGCGTTATACGGCCGGGAAGAAGAAGCAAGCCGGCGCGTTCAGGATCATCTCGGTGGGCAGCCTGCAGGAATACAAGGGGCACGAATTTCTGATCAAAGCCTGCCGCATCCTGAAAGACAGCGGGGCAACTTTTCAATGCACGATCGCGGGCGGCGGGGAACTGATGGGAGCGCTGAGCGATTTGATCGCGCAACTTGGATTGCGGGGAGAGGTGCATTTGGCGGGCGCGCAGACCGAAGAGAATGTTGCTAAACTGTTAAAAGATGCGGATTGTTTTGTCCTGGCAAGCATTATCACGCGCACGGGAAAGATGGAAGGAATACCGGTGGTATTGATGGAAGCGCTGGCCAGCGGATTGCCGGTGATCGCTTCGGAGATTTCGGGCATCCCGGAACTGGTAGAGAATCAAAAAACCGGTTTGCTCTGCACGCCGAAAGACGCACAAGCCATTGCCGAAGCCATACTGTGGTTACAGGCACACCCCAAGGAAGCGGCGCGCATGGCGGAAGCCGGCCGCCGGAAGGTGCGTGAAGATTTTAATTTGGAAGCGAGTGTCAAGGAATTAAACGATCTATTTTCAAAATTCGAGAAATTGGCAGGTGAGAGATGAATATCAAAATGTATTTTCGAATGATCCAAAAAGGCTGGTGGATAATTGTGCTGACGGTGCTGGCAACGCTCAATGTGATCCTGATCATCGACATGTTTTCCGCGCCGATCTATGAGGCCACCACGCGCATGATCGTGCTGCCCAACGCGGAGAGCTTCGCGGGCAAGGACTTTGTCAGCAGCCTTTCATCGCTGGATAACTCGTCCATCGTCACGACTTACGCGGACGTGTTCGACAGCGAGTTCAATCAGCAGGCGTTCATCAATACGCTGAACCTGACGGAAGAGGAAATCGCGGAATACAGCCAGAGTACGGTCGTGCTTCCGGATTCCAACGTCCTCGAGATCTATGTCAGCGGGCCGAACGCGGAAATCACCGCCAAATGGGCGAACGGCGTGGCGCGCACGGGCATCGATTACATGCGGAATCTCTACCAGGTTTACGAAGTGAACATCCTCGACGCGGCTGTGGTTCCGACCGAACCGATCAGCCCCAGGCCGGCGCGCGACCTCTCGCTGGGCGGCGTACTGGGTTTACTGGTCGGCGTGATCCTGGCAATCCTGCGCGACCAACTGCGCATCCCGCTGGAAGCCTACCGGCAGCGCCGGTTGGTCGATTCCCAATCCAGCGCATTCAACCGCGAACACTTCGAAACATTGCTGGTTGAACAGACCGAAAAATCCGCCAGCGAGGGAGGCGTGTTCTCGCTGGTGATGATCAAGCTGGAAGGGTTGACGGAGTTCTACGACACGCTGCCGCAGCAGGTGTTGAACCGCCTGCTCACCGACGTGGTGGGCGTGCTGAGAGCCGGGCTGCGCGGCAACGACAGCGTCGGACGTTGGGACGAATCCACATTTTCACTGCTGCTGCCGGACACGCCGGTGAAAGCCGCCGAAACGATCAAAGGGCGCCTGCTGAAGGCGCTCACCCCGCCGATGGCGCTGGCTTCATTGGATGAGAAAATTGCACTCAAACCGGCGGTGGGCGTGGCCGAGTTCGCCAAGGGCGCGGACAGCGACGAAATTGCATTGAAAGCGCTGAAGGCCATGTCGGAAAGGATATAGGAGAGAGGCATGCAGCCGTCGGGTCAATCCCGCTCTTCTTTCAACTGGTTGTCCCCGGTATTCGGCGTGATCGCAATCGCGATCGGGATCGGCGGGGCGATCCTGGCAACGCGCATCCACGACGCGGGACTGTACGTCCTGATGCTGATCGGGATCGTGGTGCTGGTGGCCGCGGTTTGGAAGATCAACTGGGGTTTATTCACGCTGGTGGCCATGACCTACGCGCGCATTTCAGACGTGGCGGTGCATTACTACGGCGCTCCTTCCATCGCGCAGCCTTTCATTGCTTTCTTAACCGTCCTGATCTTCCTGCGCTGGGTGTTGAATGGGGAGCGCCCGCAAAACTGGCTGCCGGGTCTTGCGACCATCGCGGCATACGGGTTGGTGATCTTTTTATCGTTGTTCTACGCAGGCGACCCAACACGCGCGCAGGAAGGTTTGACGACTTTCCTGAAGGATGCGATCATCGCGGTCATCCTGCTTCTTTTGATCCAATCCCGGGAGTCTTACCGAACAGCCGCCTGGGGATTCCTGTTCAGCGGAATCCTGCTGGGAACGATCGGCGTGATCCAGTACCTGACGAGTTCCTTTAATAACGATTATTGGGGGTTGGCGGAATCGCAGCTGATGAACATCGTCAGCGGAACGGAAGGTTACCGCATCATGGGCACTTTCGGCGATCCCAATTTTTTCGCCCAGGTCATGGTGGTGATCGTTCCGATCGCGTTGAATCGCGTTCTGTACGAGAAAAAACCGGTCCTGAAATTGTTGGCGGGATGGGCTTTGGCCGCCAGTTTCCTGACAGTCGTTTTCACCTTCTCGCGCGGCGGATTCCTGGCATTGTGCGGCGTCTTGGCGCTGATCGTGATCGTCCGCAAGCCGCCATTGGTGGCCGTGTTGTGCGGGCTGCTGATCCTGCTGATGCTGGTGCCGTTCCTGCCGGCAACGTATTTCGAGCGCATCCAGACGATCCTGGAATACCTGCCATTTTCAGGAGCAGACGTGCGCAGCGAAGTATCCTTACGCGGGCGGATGAGCGAATACGCGGTGGGCATCCAGATGTTCCTGGATAAGCCGATCCTGGGAATCGGCTACGAAAATTACGCCGCCAATTACCTGAAATATTCGATGAGGCTGGGGCTGGATCCGCGCCGGACCGAGCGATCAGCACACAGCCTGTACATCGAGGTATTGGCCGAACAAGGTATTATGGGCTTGTTGATGTTCGCCTTTGTCCTGTATTCCACGTTCAGGAGCTTGATCAACGGAAAGAAGATCTTCCAGAAAATATCTCAAGACGAATACGCCGACCTGGCGCTGGCATTTCAAATCGGTTTTATGGGCTATCTGGCCGCGGCATTGTTCATCCACGGCGCGTACCCGCGCAACCTATGGCTGTTGATCGGTATCGGCCTGGCAACGCAGCAGGCTGCCCGCAATGAAGAAATACTATTCACACGCCAACTTCTGCAGCAGCGCTTGAAAATCAGCCGCCGCGCCAGTATGGAAAGCAAAGGAAAGATTATCTAATGAAACCCGGCGAGACGAGTTTCGCGAAAGCCACGATCCGGGGGACTTTCTGGTCGTACCTTTCGGTATACACCGGAAAGCTGCTGGTGTTCATCAGCACCATCATCCTGGCGCGCCTGCTCTCCAAGGCGGATTTCGGCGTGGTCGGTTACGCGTTCATCGTCACCAGTTTCCTGGACGCTTTAAATGGGCTGGGCATTGGGCCGGCACTGATCTATCATAAAGACGAACCCGAAACGGCCGATACCGCTTTCTGGCTGGGGCTGGCGGTGGGCATCGGGCTGTTCGCGGTCACCTGGCTGGCCGCGCCGCTGATCGGGGCGTATTTCAACGACGAGCGCGCCATTCCGGTGGTGCGCATGATGGTTTTGGTGTATCCCATCTCGGCTTTGGGAAACGTGAACGCCATCTACCTGGCCAAAAAGCTGGATTTCCGCAAGAAGTTCATCCCCGAAGTCAGCTACGCCTTTGCCAAAGGCATCTCCTCGGTGGGGATGGCGCTACTGGGTTTGGGATACTGGTCACAGGTGTGGGGGCAGGTGGTCGCCAACACAGTCTCGGTGGCGGTGGCAAAGATCGTTAACCCCTGGAAGCCTTCCTTGCGATTCTCACGCAAAATTGCCGGATCGATGTTGAAATATGGACTGAATATCGTCCTGCTGGATTCGCTGGCCAACCTGCTGAACAATGCCGATTACTTGTTGATCGGCCATTACCTGGGAGCGGAAGCATTGGGCGTTTACACGCTGGGTTTCCGCATCCCGGACATGGTTCTGACCCAATTCGCGCGCATCGTTTCGGAAGTGATCTTTCCGGTTTACGTCAAGATGAAGGACAACGCGCAGAACCTGAACCGGAATTTCGTGCGTTCGTTGAACTACGTGTCGACGATCACCATCCCGATCGGGCTGGGCATCGCTCTGACCGCCGAGCCTTTCGTGATGACCTTTTTCACCGACAAATGGGTGGAAGCCATCCCGGTTATCCGGGGCATCGCTATCTACGCGCTGCTGCTTTCCCTTTTCCGGAACGCCGGCAGTTTTTACAAGGCGCAGGGCAAACCGGAAGTGCTGACCTACCTGACCATCGCGCGCCTGATCATCCTATTGCCGGCATTATGGATCGCGTTGATGCGAACGCAATCCATCACCGCCGTGGCGTGGGTGCAGGCCGGCGTGGCCTTGATTTCGGGCGTGATGAGTCTGGCAGTGGCGGCAAGGATGTTCCAGATCAAGATCAAAGACATCCTGGTCCAATACCAACCCGGCATCCTGAGCGGGCTGGCGATGAGCGCAACCGTGTTGGGGGTGCTGGCGCTGCTGCGGCAAGCGCCCGCGCCGGCGCAATTGCTGGCGGCGGTCGCCAGCGGGATAATCGCGTACGGCGGGGCGCTCTGGCTGCAAGGCCCAGAACGCTTGCAGGACACGTTGGGCAAGATCCTTTCCGCTTTGAGGGGCGGCTGACATGAAGGTGCTGCAGGTGATCGATTCCCTCAAAGTGGGCGGCGCGCAGCGCCTGATGAGCGTGTTCGCGCAGGAAATGCTGCGCGGCGGGCATGAAACCCAAATCATTTCGTTATCGGCTGCGGAAAC
>CALGUJ010000020.1 GCA_937902055.1 uncultured Pelolinea sp. | reverse complement strand
AAACGCTGTTTTGCATAGCCTTGAAAAATGCCCTTTCCGACCTTGGAAGGTCCTGCGCAGGGGTTATATCACCGGGTTTATACCTGGACGGGAAGAAAATTGGTATTTTGGCGGAAGATATCGTCAGCGGAGAACGGCGCAGGATTGCGGATTATGCGCCCGGATGGGATGAAAAACGACCTGAAAGGGTGTGGAAATTCGATTTTGAAGCAATCGACTGGTTTAATGAACGATTAATCGACATCCCGGAAGTAGAAATTCTGATTATTGATGAATTGGGATTCCTGGAGTTGGAAGAAAACCGAGGTTGGATGGCGGCGGTTGAGAAACTGGATGCGGGCTGTTATCGTTGCGCGTTCGTGGTCGTCAGGCCGGAGTTGATCGACAATGCATTATCCAGGTGGCCGGACGCATCTATGCAAAGCATCACTTCTGTGACAGATATCGAAACATTGGTTGAGAATTTGCTTGATCAACTTAATGAGAGGGAATAAAAGTAAGAGACAGCGATACCGAATGCTGTCGCCACGTTGAACGAATGTTTGAATCCTGCCATCGGAATGGCAAAAACGAACGAGCTCATGCGTAATAGCTGTGGATCGACACCGGATATTTCGTTTCCAACCACCAAAAGCGCGGATTTATTAAAAATATTCTCGCTAAATGCGTATAGATTATTTGCTTGCGAAGAATTTTCGAGGGAAACAATGATAGTACCCGATTTCCCCAGTTGATCGCATACTGTGACTGCATTTGGATGGTATGACCATTTCAGATGCTGCTCGGAACCCAGGCTGGTTTTACTGAAACGGGGATGCTGTGGTGTGGGGGTGATGCCGCATATAAAAAGTTCTTCTATGCCAAAACCCTCGGCAGTACGGAAAATTGATCCGGCATTATAAATACTGCGGACGTTATCCAGGAGGACAGATAAATGAAAAGCGGGATTCTTTTTTTCAAGAAAGGATAGTTTTTCCGATTCCGGAATAGTCTCGCAAATAGCAGCTTGCTGCCCGCATTTGGGGCAATATGCGATCGTGTGGCTGGAATCGGGATCGGGGTAACGGAAGGCGCACACGGGATTGACGCATTCGCGGATCACTGTCATGGTTCTGCATCTCCCAAGATCAATTGTGTGCGCTCAATCTGGAAATCCTGCCATTCCAACCCCAGTTCGAACATCAATTCCTCCGGTCGGCCGGTTTTACCCGGATTGGAAGGCATGCGCAGGTTTATCATAATTACCTCATCGCTGATTTTTTCGACAGACAAAGACATAATCAATGGACGCAGATCGTAAGCTTTTCCATTTCTCGTTCTGGGAAGCGTTTCACGCGCCAACAACGTCTTTATCCTTTCCGAGATCTCTGCAAAATCCAGTTCAGCAGCGTTCAAATGAATGCGGTAATTGGAAAACGCAACCTGTTTGGGCAATGACGGGGCGTTTTCCGGTACGGTTTCTATCCGCTTGATGGTAATTCCGACCGGCAGTGCTTCAGAAAGCCGCTGCATGATCAGATTGGTGGACAATTCGCCTGTCAGCCAGAGATCGATCAATTCTTCCCGGCCGTCATAGCCCAGCGGAAGCGGATTGGCTACCTGGATTTTTGGCTGGGGATGAAAGCCCTGCGAATATTGCAGAAAAAAACCGGCCCGGCGCACGGTCCTTTCCCATATTTTCTGCACATCGAGGATACTGGTGTAGCGTAAATTGGAGGTTTTTGAGAAAACGATGCGAATACGCATTAAGACCTCGTCCTGATTTCTGAACAGGAGATCATGAAATTGGATTGAATGCCGCAGGCATGGCAAACCGAACGGCAATCAGGGCTGATCTCGCCAAGGCAGCTTCTTTCATATTCCCGCACGAGGAATTTCTTCGTTACTCCGCTTGAGATATGATCCCAGGGTAAAATCTCTTCCGTTTCCCGAATGCGGGAAGCGTAAAATTCCGGATCGATATCGCAAGCCTGGAAGGCTTCCAGCCATTTACGGCTGTCGAAATTCTCGTTCCAGGCATCAAAATTCGCGCCATTCTTCCAGGCGGTTTCGATGACATCCGCCAGCCGCCGGTCTCCCCGCGACAGCCAGACTTCCAACAGCGAATGCCGGAAATCCGGGCGGTCGATTTGGATGCCGGTTTTTCGCAAACCGTCCGAGATCAGGTGGTATTTTCGGGCAGTTTCTTCGCGGTTGCTGAAAGGCAGCCATTGAAATGGCGTGTGCGCTTTGGGGATGAGCGTGTTGACCGATATGTGAATTTTCAGCCTGCCGCCAACCAACCGCTTGCCGGCTGCTTTGATCTGACGGCAGAGGTCGATGATACCTTGAATATCATCGTCGGTTTCGCCCGGGAAACCGATCATGAAGTACAGCTTTAAATTGGTCCAGCCCATCCGAAAAATCTGGGTGGCTGTCGCCAGGATATCCTCGTCGTTGATCGATTTGTTGATGCGGTTGCGTAGAATCTGGCTTCCGGCTTCCGGTGCGATGGTGAAATTGCCCTTGCGTTTACCTGCCATGGTGGCGATCAAATCAGGCGTGAAAGATTCAACCCGCAAGGATGGCAGTGAAAATGCAAGCTGCCTGGCCTGGCTCATTTCCATTACGCCTTGCATGATCTCAGTGATTTGTGAATGGTCGGAGGTGCTGAGCGAAAGCAGTGAAATTTCTTCAAAACCTGTACTTTCGGTGGCGCGTTCCAATGCTGCCAGCACCTGGCTGGCGGACCGCTCACGGATGGGGCGGGTGATCATGCCCGCCTGGCAGAAGCGGCAGCCGCGCGAACACCCGCGCATGATTTCGATCGATACGCGTTCGTTTACTGTTTGGATGTTGGGCACCAGGAAATCAGTGACGGGTTCAGGCAGCTCTTTTACGAACCGTTTCGTGATGGTGTGTTTCTCCGGATTGAAAGCATGGCGGATTTCTTTTATCAAACCGGTGGATTGGTAAGCAACCTCATAAAAAGATGGGATGTAAATACCGGGGATGTCGTCCAGTTTCCGCAGTAATTCGCTCCGTGACGCGCCGATTTGCTTGTGTTCTTTGACCAGGTCAATGATCTCGTGGATCACTTCCTCGCCCTCGCCAATGACAAATGCATCCAGGAAAGGAGCCATGGGCTCGGGATTGAAGCAGGCGTGGCCGCCTGCGATGATCAGAGGATCATCCTCCCCGCGTTGAGTGCTGCGCAGTGGAATCCCGCTCAGGTCCAGCATGGTCAACAAATTCGTGTAAAGGGATTCGTAAGGCAGGGTAAACCCGATTACGTCAAAATCCTTGAGGGGAACTTTATTTTCCAGGGAGAATAAAGGGATCTGATGGTCACGCATCAAATCCTGCATATCGCTCCAGGGACAGTAAACCCGTTCCGCCAGCGCATCAGCGCGCCGGTTTACCTGGTCATAGAGGATCGACAAACCCAAATTGGGCAGGCCGATTTCATACGTATCGGGAAATGCCAGCGCCAGGCGCACTGCGGTCTTTCCCCAATCCTTGACGATCTGGTTGAACTCGCCGCCCGCATAGCGGCCGGGTTTCGAAACAGTGACCAGGTAGCGGTTTAGAAATGTCTCAATTGTCTGTGTCAATCATCACCGGTAATTTAGAATAATCCTTTGTTGATGCCGCCATCCACATTCAACATCACGCCGTTTACAAAAGACGCCGCCGGAGAAACCAGGAATGCTGCCGCGCGGGCAAATTCCAGCGGATCACCCATCCTTCCCAACGGGATTTGATTCGAAATTTTTCGCAGCTCTTCTTCAGGTGTGGTGGCATTCAGTTTGGCGCGATTGTCCAGCAAGGAATTGACCCGGTCGGTCAGTGTCCAACCCGGCAGGATGGAATTCACGCGGATGCGGTAAGCGCCGAATTCAAAGGAAAGTGTCTTTGTCAACCCAATTGTTCCGGCTCGCAGGGAATTCGAAAGCAGCATGTTCTCCATCGGCATCTTGGTGGTGAAGGAAGTTATGGTCAAAATACTGGGTGAATCGGAGTTCTTAAGGTATGGCAGCGCGGAGCGGATCAGGTAGACGTTGCTCATGAAGGATTTTTGGATGGCCTGTTCCCATTGTTCATCACTTAGTTTTTCAAATGTTCCGGGATCCGGCCCGCCGCAATTGGCAACCAGGATATCCAGCTTTTTGAAGACAGACACAGCTTGATCGATCAAATGCGCGCAATCTTGCGCCCGGGTCACATCACAAGCCACTGCCAGTAAAGATTGCGGATTTCCCAACTTATCGGCAGCCTCGTCCAGGTTAGACTGGCTGCGGCTAGTGATGACGACTTTGGCGCCCTCTTCCAAAAGCACTTTGGCGGTTGCGAATCCCAGCCCCTTGCTGGCTCCGCTCACTAACGCGACTTTATCTTTTAATCCCAAATCCATAGCAGTGATCTCCTTGATTCTTTATATTAATACCATTCAATGCGAAAATCGACGATTAGCAAGTTTTGATAATGCGTTTCGATGAATCCGATCACTTGCTGCATGCATTTTTCAGAAAAAACGTGCTGATTGCTGACCATAGCGCAGCCGATAACGGCATTATCCCGGCTATCCAGGCGATCGATCTCGGCAACGGATACATTGAATTCGCGGCGCAGCCGTTCCAGCAGCGGCTTGATATGGCTGCGCTTTTCTTTCAGCGACCGGCAGCCCGGGATTTGTATTTGGCAAGTCAAAGAGCATATTACCATCAAGCGTGGATTCCATTATCTGTAGAGTAAAATTCTACAATACTTTTCGTGATTGTAAGGGACAGTATGGCGAATATCGACGCACAATATAATGAAGCACTCAATTACCTTTATTCATTTATCGATTACAGCCTGACCAGGAATTTGCGGTACTCGGCTGAAAAGTTCGATTTATCAGATCGGAAGAGCACACGTCTGAACTCCAGTCACGAGTGGATATCTC
>CALGUJ010000019.1 GCA_937902055.1 uncultured Pelolinea sp. | reverse complement strand
TCGGGAATTGGGACGCACCGGCTGGAAGGTCTCGGCTTTGAGTTTCGGCGCGTGGGCGATCGGGGGAACCTGGGGGCCGGTGGATGAGTCCGAATCGTTGGCCGCGTTGGTGCGGGCGGTGGAGTTGGGCGTTAACTTTTTCGACACAGCGGACGTTTACGGGGATGGCCGCAGCGAGCGGCTGCTGGCGAAATTGCGCAAGGAAACCCGCGAACCGATCCACATTGCCACCAAAGCCGGCCGCAGGCTGAATCCGCACGTAACGGAAGGCTACAACCGCCAGAATTTGACCGCTTTTGTGGAACGCAGCTTGAAGAACCTGGAGACTGACAGGCTCGATCTGCTGCAATTACACTGCCCGCCCACAACGGTGTTCTACATGCCGGAGGTCTTCGGTATACTGGACGATCTGATTACAGCCGGGAAAATCCAGTATTATGGAGTCAGCGTTGAAAAGGTCGAGGAAGCCCTGAAAGCCATCGAGTACCCCAACGTGCAAAGCGTGCAGATCATCTTCAACTTGTTCCGCCAGCGTCCGGCGGATCTGCTATTTGAACAAGTCAAAAAACGCAAAGTGGGGATATTGGCGCGCGTACCGCTTTCATCGGGCATGTTGACCGGCAAACTCAAAGCCGATTCCGGCTTCGCAGCCGACGATCACCGCGCCTTTAACCGGGATGGGGCTGCCTTCGACCGCGGGGAAACTTTTTCCGGGGTAGACTACGAAACGGGTTTACAGGCGGTGGAGGAATTGAGAAAAATCTGCCCGCAGGGCATGAGCCTGACGCAATTTGCCTTGCGCTGGATCCTGATGTTCGACGCGGTGACCTGCGCCATCCCCGGCGCCAAACGGCCCAGCCAGGCCGAAGAGAATTTCTCGGCAGCCGACCTGCCGCCACTATCGGAAGAGACCATGCAAGCTGCCCGTTCCATTTACGACCGCGCGATTCACCCTTTGGTGCATCATTACTGGTAGGAGGATTCCAATTCTCGCTCGCGCAGTTTAAAGCGCAAGATGAAGACGGGAGATTGTTTTAGAGAAAATCGCGTATAAATTGGGATAAATAATCATTCCCCCCGAAAATTTTTGCAGGTGGAATTTTTATCAATCTCACGGATGCGACTCCGTACATGCCGTAAAAGATCCTGTTGAAGGAAAAAACCGGCGCGGTCCATAAACGCCGGCTCTGCCTTTTACGATATAATGAGATATCTCTACTCCGTAAAGCGCACTATTTCTTCCAAATAATCCGGTTTAGATCAATAACACTCAAGATTCGACAGGGGGCTGGATTTTTCCTCCAATCAGGGGTCGATTATTTGGGTTATCGGTAATGCTTGCTGAGAAAAACCAGAAAAAGGATCGGTAAATGGCCAACAACCAGCTTCAACTAACCAAAGGGGATTGGATCGTACACAACCGCCATGGGTTAGGGCAAATCACCGGAATGGAAACCAAGGAACTCCTTGGCAAACGGCAGGATTTTTACGTCGTCAGGACCGAGAGCGTCACTTACTGGCTGCCCTGCAGCGAATCGGGTACTGAAAGTATCCGCCCGGTTGCCAATAGCGAGGCTTTCAAAGAAGCCATCGGCGTGATCGCGCAAACACCCAAACCGCTTGAGGAAAATTTCCACCGCCGGCTGATCAACATCCACGAACGCATTCAAGAGAGCTCGTTGTTGACCAAAGCCGCATTGATCCGCGATATGTACGCGCGCAACGTGGAAAAAGACGTGCACATCAATGAGCGGAAAATATTCGATATGTTAGAGGACCAATTCATCAGCGAGTGGGTGGCGGCCTGTAATATCGATCGGGAAATGGCGCAAACTGAATTGCGAAAAGCGTTGATGAAAAGCAGCGTTGACCTAAAGGTAAAGAAGAACCGGTTTTAATAACAAATCAACCGAAGTTTGTCAAACGAAAATTTCTTCTTTTTTTATAAAACAAAGAAGATAAATAATCATAAATAATTAATTTACACCCCGATAATATCTAATCATCCGACAGGTGGTATGATACGCGGAATTCGTCACCGGGGTAAATAATCCTTTGAAGCTGCATCCATTCAAGTTTCATAATCTATCAGGGCTTCGACTGGTCAACCCAATAATCGGGTTATGGAGCTTTCTGGTTGCAAGCTTCTTCAGCATCGGCGCGGCGCTTTTGCGGGTTTTCAGTCTACCATATGAAAGCGCCCATGAAATTCTGCGTCAATTCAGCCCAAGCGGGGAGCTTGCCAGCTTAACCATATCCATCTACCAGGACATTCAACCATTCGGTTGGCTCTTGGGACTTGTGTTTTCGGCAGCCGGTTTCGGCTTGCTGATCTATCCCAAACGCGGTCAGGAACGAGTGGCGCGAGGAATATCCCGAATGAAGGAGTTGTGCAAGCGCTTGCGAGCGGATTGCGCCGCTTTGTGGCAAGCCTGCCGCCCGCACGGCAGCGGGTGGCCATATTTGCTGGTGGTCAGTTTGATTGCAATTTCTACCGTATTCCTGCGCATGTTGTTTCTCAGTTATCCCATGCGATACGACGAAGCGTACACGGTGACTGCTTTTGCCAGCCGGCCATGGTTGAATTTGCTCTCCGATTACAGCCTCCCCAACAACCATATTTTTCACTCCATTCTGGTCAAGCTGGCAATGCAAATGTTCGGAAGCGACCCATGGGTTGTGCGCTTACCGGCTTTTATCCATGGCATTCTGTGTATTCCGGCCGTATACCTGCTGGCGCGCCAGCTTTACGGCCGAAGCGCCGCAATTCTCAGCGCCGGATTGGTGGCGGCATTACCGATGATGACCACGGCTGCCACCAACGCGCGCGGTTACAGTCAATATATGTTTTACAGTCTGATCCTGTTTAACCTGGGAATTATTTTGTTAAAGCAAGCCAACCTGGCAGGATGGGGGATGTTCATCCTGACGGCCGCTGTTGGCTGTTACACTGTCCCTTTTATGCTTTTTCCGTTTGGCGCGGCATGCTTATGGATGGCCGTGAGCGCTGTGGGAGGGGAGGCCAGGCAGGCGTATGGATCCATCCGGCGTTTTATAAAATATCTGGCAGCCGCTCTGATCCTGACTGCGTTGATCACAATTCTGCTTTACTCACCGGTATTTTTTATTGGCACAGGCTGGCAATCCCTGACCGGGAACCCATTCGTGACCCCGCAAAGCTGGACTGAATTTTGGCCGATGTTTGGCGATCAACTTCGGAATGTGTGGAGGACGTGGAATGAGGATATCCCGCTGTTGGTTCAAATACTGCTTACCGGAGGCGTAATTATTTCACTGGTATTTCACCACAAAGTCAGCCACATTTTGATACCCATTCAGTGCATTACTATCACCTGGAATCTGGGCATGTCGCTGGCGCTGCGACGTTCGCTGGACAGGGTTTGGTTGTACCTGCTGCCACTTTGGTTGATCTGGGCCAGCGGCGGCCTGACAGCCGTATTGAGATCGGTGCGAATACCCAAGAAAATTATGCAAGTAGGACTGGTTGCGCTAATCCTTTTAATAACCGTTTTTCTTCCTTTTCAACGCGCTCATCACTATTTCCCAGGATGGCAAGCCGACCCGGGCAAAGTGGAAACCGCGGCGGAATTTATCAGCCGGAATTTACAGCCGGGGGATGCCGTCGCGGTGGTGTTCCCTTACGACGCGCCTTATTGGTATTACCTGACACGCTCCGGCGTTCCGGATGAAAGCATACATCACATCAATCGCGAGACTCACCCGCGGGTGTTTGTAGTGGTGAACCAGCATGAGGTGAGCGGACCGGCGGAAGTGCTGCAGGCGCAGGGGCTATCGCCTGAAGAATACCAGGTTGAAAGCGCTCAATTGATCTATAGTATCAACGACCAGGACATCTATCTTTGCCTTCATGGTTAAAAAGCCCTGCTAACGCGTTTATTCTTATTTATCCAGGAAAGTAACTTCAACTTCAACGCCTGCATCCAGGCCAGGCAGTTCGCGCGGGACGCGGATGTAGCCGTCTGCGCAGGAGACCGTGGTGATCAGGCCGGACTTGCTGGCGACCGGATAAGCCAGAGTGCCTTCCAGAATGACCGGGATGTATTCCTCACGCCCGGAACCTGTGACGACTGCGCGCGCCAATTTTGCGGCCATTTTTCGGTCAACCGGTTGCGTACCTTGCATGGCATGCAGCAGTGGGCGCACGAACAGGTGGAAGGTGAAGTAGACGGAGACCGGGTTTCCGGGCAAGCCGAAGACCGGTTTGCCGTCGATGTTGCCGAAAATGATCGGCTTGCCGGGTTTGAGCAGCACGCCATGCTGGATCACTTCTCCCAATTCCTCAATGATCGCCTCCACCGCATCGCGCGTATCCATGGAGGTGCCGCCCGATATCAGCAGAAGGTCATTTTCCGCGAGGGCTTGCTGCATGGTTTGTTTCACCAGGGGAACCTCATCCCTCACGATCCCGTAATCAGATCGGAAGAGCGTCGTGTAGGGAAAGAGTGTAGATCTCGGTGG
>CALGUJ010000018.1 GCA_937902055.1 uncultured Pelolinea sp. | reverse complement strand
AAACACCGGTGATGGGCGAGAACGCGCACGTGCGCGTGCGGGCGCATAACGACGGCGATGCTGACAGCGGCGGTTTCAGGATGCAATGGTACGGGCTTTCCACCTTTGCCGAACCGAGCTGCAACTGGAACATTGCCGGCGGGTTGGTGGCGGGCGGCAGCGTCCTGATGGAATGCGATTTTGCCTTTGGCAGTTGGTACGCGGTCAATAAAACCTCTGTGGTATACATCGACGTGAATGATTCGGTGGATGAGAGCGACGAAGGCAACAATTCCGCCAGCATTTCGCCGTTCGGCGTCAGCGCGCCATAAAAAAATATTGTAAGGAAGAGGCTCCAGAAGATTGGTCAGGGCAGCCATAAATTGGCTTTGAAATATCCTGATATGGTATGAATATTGCAACATAATGGCTATCAACAATCTTGTGGATTATCTGTATGAATTACAGATAAAATGGAGGTTCAAATGAAAAAAGTAACAACCCTATCATTGTTGGTCGCCCTGGCCCTTCTGATTTCGGCGTGCAACTTCCCGTTTGTGGATACAGAATCAGCTGTGGCCGACTCGGTGGCCCAAACGGTGGCGGCAATTGAAGCGGAGAAAGAGGCCGAAGAGGTCGTTCCCACGCTTGCGCCGCTGCCCACCCAGGTTCCGACGGAATCTGAAGACGAGTCTGAAGACGAAGACAGCAGCGACAGATGCGATGCGTATGACGATGATTGCTATCATTGCGATCCGTACGACAACGATTGCGACCGCTGCGAATCGTGGGATGACGATGACTGCGACCGCTGCCAACCCGGCGATTACGATTGCTATCGCTTCGATGACGATTACTGGGATCAAAAAGGCGGCTGGGACAAGAACCGCAGACCTGGAAAAGAATGCCTGTATGCCACCTTCCTGGGTGAAACCGTCAAGGATAACACCACCTTCACCGCCGGCGACGTATTCACCAAGTCCTGGACGCTGCGCAACGACGGTTACTGCGACTGGAACGAGGACTATCAACTGGTCTTCAAGAGCGGCAACCAGATGGGCGGCCCGGACGCGATCACCTTTGATGGCGAGATCGGCCCCGGTGAACAGATCATTCTTTCGCTGGATCTCACCGCCCCCGCGGACGTCGGCACCTACCTGGGTTACTGGCAGCTCGAGACTGACGAGGATGCCAAATTCGGCACTGCCCTCTCGGTCAAGATCGAAGTCGAATAATTAAAAGTATATCCACAACGATTAATAGGCCGGCCGCCGACCGGCCTATTCAGTCGTTTAAAAACCTCTTTTTCCGGTAGAATAAATCTTGGATAAAATCAGCGAGTGAATTTGTTAATTTCGTTGAGTATAAGGATGTGGAGGTTTTAATGACTTTGAGTAAAAAATTGTTGGCTCTGGCGCTGCTGGGGCTGATCCTGATTTCCTGCAATTTCCCCTTGATCAGGGGGCAGGCGCAGCCGACCGCGACGAAAATCAGCGATGCCGACCTGCTGGCAACGGCCGTGGCGGGCACCGTGCAGGCCATCAGCCTGCCCACCCAGGCCGCGCAGGCTACGGCAGTTCCCCCCACCGCCGCCCCGGCCCAGCCCCTGATGCCGACCAATACGGTGGGCGCGGCGCTGCCGACCTCCGCCGCCACCGCCCAAGCCTGCAATCAGGCTGAATTCGTCAGCGAGACCATCCCCGACGGCACCGACTTCAATTTCAACGAAAGTTTCAACAAGTCGTGGACGTTCAAGAACACTGGCACCTGCACCTGGAACACCAACTATAAGTTAATTTACGCCTCCGGCAACCAGATGGGCGGCCCGGCCGCGGTCAACCTGACCCAATCCGTCGCGCCCGGCAGCACGGTGGCCATTTCCGTTCCATTGAAAGCTCCCGGAACCGAGGGAGCCTTCAGCGGTTCCTGGTCGCTGCAGGCCGAGGACGGCAGCGTATTCTTCTCCGGCAACACCGTCAAGATCGACGTCACTGCCCAGGCCTTCCGCGTCTCGGCTGTGGTTACCGACCTGGAGGACCACGAACCGGACGCCTGCCCGTACGATAACGACTACACCATCAGCTTCACTGCCACGGACGCCGGCAAGATCACCTACTACGTCAGCAATAGCGCAGGCGCCACCGGCGATACCAAGAGCCTAACCTTCGACAAGGCGGGCACTAAAGATGCCGCATTAACCTGGCAGATCTCCGACACCGGCTCCTACTGGATCAAGGTGTACGTCGACACCCCCAACCACCAATGGTTCGGGCCCTTCAAGTTCACGGTCACCTGCCCGTAAAGACAACGTGAAATTCACAGCGGCGCCGCCCGGCGCCGCTGCGGCAAATATGTTTACGCGAGGAGCGACAGCGACGAAGCGATCAAAGCCACCTTCATTGGTTCATAAACCAGAGAATTGCGTCGATTGCGCAGCATATCTTTCAGGGAGACCTGCAAAACCACAGATGAACGCGGATGCACACGGATAAGAAATCCTGGGCCGAATTCCCCGCGCCCGGGCGCAGGCCATCCAAATTTGTTGACACACCCCTCAAATACGATATAATACCCCCACAACCTGGCGCACTAGCTCAATTGGCAGAGCAACTGACTCTTAATCAGTAGGTTCAGGGTTCGAGACCCTGGTGCGTCACTTGTTTGTTAATAGGGAGGGTTCAATAATTAATTCCACTGATCTTACTGATTTAGAGTTGTTAAAATATGCGGAAGAACATATTCAATATGAATACGATATGTTTTTGTGGTCCGCAAGATTATTGGCCTTCTTTAAACCCGAAGTAATTAATGGGGCAATTGGTTGGGTAGTGCATAATGGATTGTTGAATACATTTTCCATCCATGCAAGAAATTTAGTCCAATTTCTTTATCCTAGTGGAAATAAAAATGATAGGCATCCTACGGATATCTCCATTGAAAATTATATAGATGAAGCTACTATATTAAAAATCCGGCCTCCAATGCCAGAATTGTTGTTTGAAGTGAATACTAAGGCAAATAAACAGGTTGCGCATTTGACTACTGAAAGAATTGAATATGAGGTAGAGGGAAAGGGATGGAATTTTTTAGAGATAACTTCTGAAATAACCGGAATTCTTTTTATAATGGCTCCATATATTCCAGACGAGAAAATATCTTTAGATTTTTAAAAACAAGATTTCCGAGAAGATCATCAAGTCCCCTATTATTGATATAAATTTGTTAAGTAATGAAAATGATATTGCTAGTGGTTTGGAAATCAAAATTACCTCAAAAATAGAGTTCAGAAAACCAGCGGACAACTCGGATGACCAATAACCAGAAGCGAACCTAGATGGTTAGTGTTTTCCCGAGTGAAACTTCCTGTCTCAGATTGATTTCTACTTTGTTCATGGAGATAGATGAGGAGTGGCAGATCGGCAAGCGTTACTTTGCAGGCAAATCATTCAATTGTTAAAGAACCATGGGTATTTCTGATTCGAATTTACAGAAAAAAGTTGCGTAATCGCTCTCTGACACGAAGAACATTTCTATTTATCTAACAAATTTTCTGCAATTTATTAACCAGATTTATAAATGGGTTATACTTTATCTATCGAACAAGGTGAAAAATCTTGTTTTGTTTATCAAATAAGGAGAAATAATTATGCGCATTGGATTTACAGAAGTATTACTAATTACTATATTAGTGATAGTTTTATATTTCGTATTTAAATCTTCGATTGCCAAGTTACTTGATAGAATAAAAAATCCATTACACCTTATTCTCGGTTTAGCCGGTATGATCGTTGGATATTTTCTGGGTTCTTACATTCTGTTGAAGCTAACTTTTTCCTCTAACCAGTTTCGTGCTATACAGGATTCCTCGTTGAATGTTTACGACAAATTGCGATCTGACTATACAATAACTGGAATAGTTGGTGGCATTGTGGGATCCATCCTTTTCGGGGTCATAGGATTGCTAGCTGCTAAAATACTCAAGAATAAATAAATGATTTATGTTTCAAGAATAGCAATGAGATTAGATATAGATATAAAAATTTAAAAATTATGTCAATTTACCTTAATTTGTAGATGTAAAGAAATAATATCTTATATGCCTTGTCATATAAGATTACCGTTTAACTATCATAATTTGTTGATAAACTGTGAAACTTTTAGAATATGAAGTGCTGAACTATAAGGGGATATCAAACAAGTCCAAAGCTTTGTAATATAAATAGTTAAACTTATATATAAAAAACTGAAATAGCGGATAACTCATATTTCAAAAAGTATTCTTAGGAGATGTCAGAACCACAGTTTTCTGTTAGGACTTGCCTAAGAAGATATTTGTGATCAAAATTCATAAAGGCGAAAAGTCTTTGCAGGTTCCCTTTTTTAGGGAACTTGCTGTTGTGGGGTTTCCTGGGTTGCACGTCTAGTGCTGGCACCCCCCCCTAATGCGTCATCTTTTTATTAATTCAAATTAAATCATCTTGTTATTTGCAGCGATATTGATTTAGTCCTCACTCGTTTTGAGACAGCCTGGTGCTGTATTAAAACGAGTATTTCCGCTCGCTTCTCTTGAAATGATTTTTAATATACGTCATGTTTTAATTAGACTTCCTTTTTTTGATCCGAAAAATTCCCTTTCCTTCAGGATGCTCATGCTCAAAATAGTGTAGAGCCTCGGCATTACGTCCAAGTGTATTGTTACCATCAATGACCGGCCTCATCCGCCGCCGGCAGGCGCGCAGGAGCGCGCTGCTTCTTATATTCCTCTTATTCTTCCCCGAGATTCTCTTTACTACACTATCAAGTATGAAACAAAACGAAAGAGAAGAAAAAATATGAGCAGCAAACAGAAAATTACGACCAATTTGTGGTTCGACCAGGAAGCCAGGCAGGCAGCCGAGTTTTATTGTTCGCTTTTCCCCGGGTCAGCTATCTCCAATATTACCGTTCTCCACGATACCCCGTCAGGTGACGCCGACATCGTGAGCTTTGAACTTGACCGCCAACCCTTTATGGCCATCAATGGCGGACCCCTCTTTAAATTCAACCCATCTACCGCTTTCATCCTCAATTTTGACCCATCCAGGGATCAAAATGCCCGCGAGAACCTGGACAGGGTTTGGCGGGAGTTATCCAAGGGAGGCAGAGCTCTGATGCCGCTCCAGGAATATGATTTCAGCAAAAGATTTGGCTGGGTTGAAGATCAATTCGGTCTTTCCTGGGAATTGATGTTGACAGATCCGGAAGGAGAAGAAAGGCCTTTCATCACCCCTGCGCTGTTGTTTACCGGCGATAAAGCAGGCCGCGCGGAAGAGGCGGTCAATTTCTACCTTTCCGTTTTCAAAAATGCCAGGATGGGTTCCATGCATCGCTATCCAAAGGAGATGAGGCTTAAGAATGGAGGAACCGTCCAGTTTGCTGATTTGATGATCGAGAATACCTGGTTTGCGGTTATGGATTCCGTCAATGATCAGCCCTTCGATTTTAACGAAGCGATCTCGTTAATCGTTTACTGTGAAGATCAGGAAGCGATCGATTATTACTGGAAAAAACTTTCTGCGGTACCCGAAGCAGAACAGTGCGGCTGGCTGAAAGACAAATTCGGCGTCTCGTGGCAGATCGTTCCGGCAGCGATGGATGAGATGATGGGGAACGGAACGAGAGAACAGGTTGACCGCGTTACCCAGGCATTCCTGCCCATGAAGAAGCTGGTGATCGCGGATTTGGAGAAAGCATACAAAGGAGAAAGTTAAAATGGCAAAGTATGTCGATGGGTTCGTGTTCGTTGTGCAAAATGACAAAACAGAAGAATATATCAAGATGGCGGAAGAAGGCGCGAAATTCTGGAAGCGCCACGGAGCGCTTGAATATTTCGAATGCAGAGGAGATGACTTAATCCCGAAAGCAATGGGCGACGATATGCCGCTTGCTTTTTCAGCGCTGGCAAATGCCAAAGCGGATGAGACGGTATGGTTCTCCTTTATTATTTTCAAATCCAAACAGCATCGCGACGAAGTGAATGCAAAGGTGAACGAAGAGATGGAAAAGGATATGGAAAAGTACAAGGATCTACCCATGCCGTTTGATATGAAACGCATGGCGTATGGAGGTTTTGAAGTGCTCGTTGAAGGATGAGCGTGTTTTCACTCCAGATCGTTTTTGTTTTTCTGAATGCCTAAAGGAGAGCATGTAGACTAAATTCACCTGCGCCCTTCACATGATCTCCCTAACTCTGCCGAAATTTCACTGGACGGACTTATTCATCCTGCCCGTTGCGGGCCTTATCTTTGCTTGCCCAGCCTGAATGAGTTGCCTGATTGAGACGCCGACGCCCCGGCGTCACCAGCTCATGCCTTATTTCAATTAATTTCAATATAAAGCTGCGAACTATGCGCCTATATAAATAGGCGCTTTTTTGACATGCTTTAGCATACGATTATATAATTACTTGTATATTTACTACTATTACCCATCTCTAAGGAAGGCGCCGATGGTTAAAAAAATTTACTGGTTGATCCTCTTTTCCATTCTTATATTAATTTCCAATGCTTGCAGTAATTCAGGCATGGAGACCTCCCCAGCCAAACTAACCCCTGCCGCATCCATCCCGGCGGCGGCCGTCGGAACGGAAACGCAGCAGCCCATGGCTACTCCCACAGTGATTCATGTAATTACCCCCGCTGCCGCGGGAGCGTCCGAGAAGACCCAGGAAGACACCGACTCTTCCAGCACCGCCGGCCGAAAATTGGCGCTGGGCGATTCCTTCCGCCTGGGAATTTTTGAACGGCCCTTCACGGCC
>CALGUJ010000017.1 GCA_937902055.1 uncultured Pelolinea sp. | reverse complement strand
CGGCTGCCAGGCCCATGCCGCGCATTGCCTGGGCAAACTTGGCGGGGCTGACGCCCATCATGGTGCGTGTGCCGCGGTCATAGCTGAAGGATACGATCAGCGGCAGGCTGCAGGCGGTTTTAGCGCCGCGCACGGCAGCCAAGGCTTCAGAGAGGTCGAATTGCGTTTCGACCACCAGCAGATCGACACCGGCCGCGGCCAGCGCTTCAGCCTGCTCGCGGTAGGCGGCTTCGGCGTCGGTTTCATCCAGCAGCCCCAGCGGTTTGAGCATTTGACCGAGCGGGCCGAGCGAACCGGCCACCAACGCGCCGCCGGCAGCCGTTTCGGCTTTGGCCAATCGGACAGCTTCGGTGTTGACGGCCGTAAAACGATCAGCCAGGCCGGCCGCTTCCAGGCGGAGACGCGAGGCGCCGAAGGTGCAAGTCAGGATAACATCGGAACCGGCTTGCACAAAATCACGATACAAGCCGGAGATGGCTTCGGGATTATGCAACACCCAGTTCTCGGCCGTGACGCCCTGGGGCAGCCCGCGCTGCATCAGGTTGGTGCCGGTGGCGCCGTCGGAAACCAGGAATTTTTTATCAGCCAGCATTTGCTCAAAGGTCAGGTTGCTCATGGATCAGTCCTCAACTATGGGAAAGTTTAGAATAAATATACTTTGGCAAGGCCAAAAAGAAAACCGCCGATTATCACCCAAAGCGCGTCAATTTTGTAACGCAGCAGGAGCACCAGGGCAGCCAGCGCCAGCAGGGCGGTGGCAATATCAGTGACCGAAGCCCGGTAGACGCCAAAAGTAACGTACGCGATCAGCGCCACCGAAGCGGCCACCACGCCCTTCAGGAAACTCTGGACCCAGGGAATGTGGCTGATCCTCGGCAGGTATTTCCCGGTGAAGATCACAATCAGGAAGGATGGAATGAACATACCCAGGGTGGCCACCAGCGCGCCGGGGAAACCGGCCACCACGTAGCCGGTGAAGGTGGCGGTGGAAGAGATCGGGCCGGGCGTGATCTGTCCGGCTGCCACCGCGTCCAGCATTTGCTGGTAGGTCAGCCAGTGATATTGATTGACCACTTCGCGCTGCATGAAAGCGATCAGCACGTAGGTGCTGCCGAATAACAGCGCGCCGACCTTGAGGAAGAACAGCCCCATCTGGAGCAATTGATCCTGAAAGACAGAAGACAGCAAAGCTTTGGCCTGCGACAGGTTGGTAAAACTGCCAAAAGCGATGAACAGGGGCAGGAACTGGATCATGGGCGGGCTATAGAGGATCATGCCCAAAAGGCCGCCGGCGAAAATGATCGGCACCTCGCTCACGCCCAGGAAAGCCGCCGCCAGGGCGGCCAGCGCGATGAAACCGGTCTTGTAATCGGTGAAGGCCGATTTCCCCAGGCGCAGGAACGCGGCGGTCAGGATGGCGGCCACCACCGGGTTGACGCCCTTGAAAATGCCGGAGACTTCCGGTAAACTGCCGAATTGCGTATAGATTATTGCCAGCGCCAGGCTCATGGCCGCGCCGGGGAAAATGAAGCAGACAGCGGCAGTGAACAACCCGGGCAAACCGGCGCGGATAAAGCCCAAATGCGCGGCCATCTCGGTGGCATTGGGGCCGGGCACGATGTTGGTGGCCGCCAGCATTTCCATGAAATATTCCTGTGAGACCCACTTACGCTTATGGACGGCTTCTTCTTCCATCATGCCGATGGTAACAGCGGGACCACCGAAGCCGATGGTCCCGATTTTGAAGAACAAAGCACAGAGCTCAAACAGACGGGAGGATTCTTTCACGTTGAAAAGGGTCTATGCCTTCAAGCCTGCCTGCAGTTTCTCTTGGGTGATGGGCAGATCGCGGAACCAAACGCCGGTAGCGTTGTGGATGGCGCTGACCACGGAAGGCGCGGTGCCGTCCACCGAGATCTCGGCCACAGATTTGGCGCCGTAAGGGCCACTGGGTTCATCCGTCTGGATGAAGATCACATCCATGGGCGGCAGCTCGTTGGCCTTGTACATCTTTACTTCTGGAAATCGTCGTTCGTAATATGACCGGCTTTATCGTAGTAGGTATCCTCACACAGCGTGAAGCCCAAAGCCTGCGCCATGCCGCCTTCCACCTGGCCGCCCGCGGTGAGCGGGTTGATCACGCGGCCGCAATCCACCATCATCAACAAACGTTCGATCTCCATCTCTCCGGTTTCGATGTTCACCTTGACTTCGGCGAATTGCGCGCCGGTAGGCGGCGGGCTGACGTAGCTGACGAAGGACTCGGTGGCCATGATCTGGTGCTGGTCGAGGTTGTTCAGGCTGCTCAAAGCCACCTCGGAAAGCGTCACCGAACTTTCATCGGGCGCGATCACGCGGCGGTCGAAGATGGTCAGTTTTTCGGGATCGTCCACCTTGAGCATCTTGGCGGCGTGCGTGAGGATGTCCTTGCGCACGGTCTTGGCGGCCTTGGTGACCGCGCCGCCGCTGATGTAGGTGGTCGAGCTGGCGTAAGCGCCTTTATCGAAGGGGGTGAAATCGGTATCGGAGGAATACACGATCATGTCCTCGACCGGCACGCCCAACTGCTCGGCGGCCATCTGCGCCAGGATGGTGTCCGAACCGGTGCCGATGTCGGTGGCGCCGATCAGCAGGTTGAACGAACCGTCGTCGTTCATCTTAATAGTGGCGGCGGCCATATCCAGGCCGGCAATGCCGCTGCCATGGATCATGACGGCCATGCCGATGCCGCGGCGGATGGGTCCGCTCTGGTTTTTATAAAGTTCGCGCTTCTTGTAGAAGTCGGTAGCTTCCAGGCCGACCTTGACGCACTCGTCCAGCGCACCGGAAGCCATGGCCTGGTCGTAGCCTTCGCGCCCTTCGCCCAGCTTGCGCGCCATGTGCATGTTCTCGCCCAGCTTGAGCCAGTTTTGCTTCTTAAAGGCCACCACGTCCAGGCCTAACTTTTCAGCGATCTCTTCCATGAGGACTTCCACGGCGAACTGCTCCTGCATGGCACCATATCCGCGGTAAGCGCCGGCGGGCGGGGTGGTGGTGTATACCACGTCGCAGATGAAGCGCGAATTGGGGGCGTTGTAGAGCGTAAGGCCTTTGAAACCGCCCACCATGTTGACAGTCAGGCCGTGCGTGCCGTAAGCGCCGGTGTCGCCGATCAGGCGCAGCTCGGCCGCCACGACTTCCTTGTCCTTGAGGCCCAACTTGTAGCGGATGATCTGGCGGTGGCGCGAGCGGCCGCTGGTGAATTCCTGGCTGCGCGTATATTCCATGCGGACGGGTTTGCCGGTGGCGATGGTCAGGTGCCCGCATAGATCCTCCAACAGGACCTCCTGCTTGCCGCCGAAACCGCCGCCGATGCGCGGCTTGATCACGCGGATGCGTTTGACGGGCAGGCCGATGAGCGGGGCGATGATGCGGCGCACGTGGAAGGGCACCTGGGTGCTGGAGCGCACCACCAGGCGATCGTCCTCGTCGAAATAGGTGATGCAGACGTGCGGCTCCATCTGGCCGTGCTGCTGCTTGGGCGTACGGTATTCACCTACGAAAACGTGGTCGCAGGCGGCGAAAGTACCGTCGGGATCGCCCACTTCGGCTTCAATATGATGCACGAGGTTATGCGAGGCGTCGTAAATGCCCTCGGTATCGGGTTCGTCATGAATGACGGGGGCGCCGTCCTGCATGGCAGCTTCCATATCCAGCACCGGTTCCAGCACCTCGTAATCGACCTTGATCAGTTCGAGGGCTTTATCGGCGATCTCCTGCGTATCGGCGGCCAGGATGGCTACGCGGTCGCCCACGTGGCGCACCTTGTTATCCAGGGAAACCTGGTCGTGCGGCAGGGGCTGGGGATA
>CALGUJ010000016.1 GCA_937902055.1 uncultured Pelolinea sp. | reverse complement strand
CCGGTTCTCCCAACCGCCTGGTTTATTCCCTGTTCACAACCACCGCAATCCCTGAAGACCAACCCACTCCAACCGAAACGCCGGCGACTCCGGTCTCTCCGGAAGATCCAGGTACCCAGGTTCCAACAGCCGAACCGACCCGCACGCCTACCAGGACGGCAACGCCATTGCCAACTGCCAGCATCCCAAGCAAAGTGACCTCACTCAGCCCGTCTGGAAATATCTATGAAATTCAACCCTTCCTGGTCTGGAATGCCATTCCCACCGCGACAAGTTATCATCTACAGCTTTACCGCAGCTCAACCCGTCTGGTCAATCTGGAAATTCCCGCAACCGCATGCAATGGGGATTATTGTTTCTACCAACCTGACTCACCTTTGACAAAATACACCAAGTACAAATGGCGCGTGCGCGCCTCGGTAAACGGCGTTTGGACCAAATTCAATGCTTTCACGGTTTTCAAATTGCTCAAACCCATCCCAACATTGATATCTCCGCGCACCACCATCCAGGACATCCAACCAGTCTTTGTTTGGAAAAATATTCCGGTTGCCGAGTATTACCATTTCGAGATTTATGACGGTTATGTTCTAAAATATATCGCCACCATTGGTCAGGATGATTGCGACGAAACCCAGTGCGCTTACCAACCTGAAGCGGATCTGGTGGCCAAAAAATACCGCTGGCGTGTTCGCACCTACGCTTACAATACCTGGTCGGCTTATAGTTCCTTTTCAAAATTTAAAATATCAAAGTAAAGAATTCCTCGTTAAAATCATTTGTAAAAGCGGGCCTGCTGCATCCAGGCTCGCTTTTTCTCATCCAAATTGAAAGATTAATAATTCTTTTATAATAAATCAATCGTAAATATTTGTATCCTGCTATAACCATCATATTAATATAGAGGTCAATCATGAGAAAACATCCGATGTTCTTCACCAGCCTGTTCATTTGCGCCACTCTGCTGCTGGCTGCCTGCGGGAATTCTGCCGGTTCTTCTCCACAAGAATCGAACACTTCGTCCGGTGCTGAATCGTCCTCCAATTCCGGGCAGGGTACCACCACGCAGGCAACCGGGTTATGCGCCAATGAATTTTTTCCACTACGCAGCGACAAAACATGGAAATATACAATTACCAGTAATGACACCACCAGCGATTACTCGATCACCTTCAAAGATATAACGGACAATTCCTTCACAGCGGTGCAGACTTTTCCCAACCTGACCAACGAGATCGCCTGGCAATGCGGCGAGAACGGCATGCTTTCCAGCACTTTCGCAAACATGAATTTTTCTTCAGCCACCGAGGTCAGTATCGATACGATCAACGTAGACGGCATCACGCTCCCTCCCGAAACGGGTTGGAATGAGGGCAATATCTGGGATACTTCCTATACAATCAAGGCAACGATCAATACCAACGATACTCCGATTCAAGCGGAGGGAACGATCAGCCTCTCCAATGAAATTGCTTCGAAAGAATCCGTTACAGTGCCGGCAGGAACTTACCCAGAGGCTTATCGGGTGGATTCAAACGGAGAAATGACTATCAACTTGATGGGGACGCAAACTACCCTGCCGCTGGTCTATTCCACCTGGTACGTTAAGGGTGTGGGCATGGTTAAAAGCAGCTCAACGGATGCCAATTTGACGTATGATATGGTGCTGGCGTCCTTTGAATAAAAATAACATCTGATTCCGGGCAATCCGGGACAAAATAAACCACAAGATTGCTTCTTGCCGCAAGGGGCAATCTCTTTTTAATAATTAACATATATTTACGCATAACATTCACGATTATTATTGTGTAGAATAATTTAATACCAAATACGTGAGGAATTTACCCATGATCGAACGACGAGGAATCCTGCAATTTAAAGAGAAAGACGTATCGGTCGTAGGCATGGACTTGCAGCCAGGCGGCGACGCTCCCGAGTTCCGTGCGACAACGCTGGATTGGCAGGAGATCAACGCGCTTGAAACAACACGCGGCAAGGTGCGCATCATTGCCGCCATGCCCTCGCTGGAGACTTCCGTATGCGATCGCGAAACATGCCGCTTCAACCAGGAAGCCGCACATTTGAGCCGGGATATCACCATCTTCGTGATCAGCACGGACCTGCCATTCACGCAGGCACGCTGGTGCGGCGCTGCGGGTGTGGACCAGGTGACAGTCCTTTCAGATCACAAATACACCGAGTTCGGTATCAAATACTCCTGCCTGCTGAGCGAGCCGCGCATCCTGCGCCGGGCAGTATTCATCGTCGACCGCACGGACATCCTGCGCTATGCGGCCTACATGCCGGCCTTGGGCGTCGAACCGAATTACGATGAGATCCTAAAAATCGCGGGCGAGTTGGCAGAAGAAACAGGCTCAAAGGATTGAAAATGGATAACGATGAAAAGAGGCAATTAACTCAAGGATCCATCAAGGTCACCGCCCAGATATTGAACCTCAAATTGCGGGTTACCCAGCACGCCTGGCACCCGGCCACCGACCTTTTTGAGACTGCCGATAAATATTTGATCAAGGTGGAAATCGCCGGAATGAACGAGGATGATTTTACTGTCAGCGTTGAAGGCAACGCAATCCAAATCGCCGGCCAGCGGCCACTCAACAACCCCGAGGGAGCTTTTCATCGCCTGGAAATACCCTACGGAGATTTCAACACAACGGTGTCGATACCCGGGGATATTCAAACTGAGAAGATTGAAGCCTACTACCAGAATGGCTTCCTGACCATCCGTTTACCGAAAGCAAAACCGGTGAACATCGAAATAAAGTAAATACAAGGATCATTGAATGCCTGCCGAAAAATGGAATATTGATATCAGCGAAATCGTGGAATGGATGATCCATGGCGAACAAGAATTCAATAAAATGATCATGAGTTTCGACCTCGATGATCATGAGAACGATAAAAAGGACAATTCCGCCGAGGATGTAAATGATCTAGCGGAAGGTAACGCGGAATTCCCCGGTTTGCTGCCCATCCTGCCCTTGCGCGGCCTGGTCGTCTATCCGCAAACCGCAGTACCACTGACCATCGGGCAATCCCGTTCGATCAAGTTGGTGGATGATGCGCTTTCCGGTAATCGCTGGATTGGCCTTGTGGCTTCGCGCGACGCCGATAAAGAGAACCCCGAACCGGCGGATTTGTATGAGTACGGTACGGCCGCCATCATCCACCGACTGTTCCGCGCTCCCGATGGCACCATCCGGCTGTTGGTGCAAGGTGTCGGACGCTTTAAAATTGCCAAATTCATCCAGGGTAAATCCTATTTACAGGCGGAAGTCAAGCCCTCCCCTGAAAAAGTAGAGAAGGGGTTGCGCATCGAGGCTCTCACTCGCAATGTGCGCGACCAGTTCACGGCGATTTCTGAGATGATTCCTTCCATCCCGCGCGAATTGATCGCCACGATCAACAGTTTACAGGATCCTCTGCAAACAGCTTACAACATTGCCAACCTGCAGCGCATGGATTTACCGCAGTCCGAAGCGATTCTTGAACTGGATTCAACCATTGAAAAATTGCGCCTGCTGGTGGGGATCTTGACCAAAGAAAGCGAAGTCCTCGATCTTGGTAAAAAAATCCAAAACGAAGCTCGCGAGGAAATCGACAAGGTACAGCGGGAATATTTCCTGCGCGAGCAGTTGAAAGCCATCCGCAAGGAACTGGGCGAGGAAGATGCCCAATCCGCCGAAGTGGAAGAGTTCCGCCAGAAGATCCAGGAGACTAAATTGCCTCCCGAAGCCGAAAAACAAGCCCAGCTCGAACTGGAACGCCTGGAACGGCTGCCGGCGGCTGCTGCTGAATATGGCGTGATCCGCACCTACCTGGATTGGCTGGTGTCATTGCCCTGGTCGCTTACCACCGAAGAGGTGTTGGATATCGCCAATGCGCGCCGCATTCTCGATCAGGACCATTACGGGCTAAACGACGTAAAATCGCGCATTGTCGAGTATCTGGCTGTGCGTAAACTGAAACAGGAACGCAAAGAGACCTTTGAGAAAAATAAATCCAAGGATGATATCCGCAAGGAACGCGAAGGCGTCATCCTGTGTTTTGTAGGCCCTCCCGGCGTCGGTAAGACCTCGCTAGGCCAGTCCATTGCCAAGGCGCTCAACCGCAAATTCATCCGCGCATCCCTGGGCGGCATACGCGACGAGGCGGAAATTCGCGGCCACCGCCGTACCTACATCGGTGCCATGCCCGGACGCATCCTGCAATCGCTGCGACGCACCGAGTCGCGCAATCCGGTCTTCATGCTGGACGAGATCGACAAATTGACCTTTGACTATCACGGCGATCCGGCATCGGCTCTGCTTGAGGTGCTCGATCCGGAGCAGAACTTCGAATTCCGCGACAATTATCTGGAAGTTGCCTTTGACCTGTCGCAGGTCATGTTCATTACCACCGCCAACCAACTGGATACCATCCCTGCTCCCTTGCGCGACCGCATGGAAATCATTGAGATTTCCGGATACACTGAAAACGAAAAAACCGAAATCGCCCGAGGTTACCTGATCCCGCGCCAATTGCGCGAAAACGGATTGCTTGAAAAAGAGCTTAAGTTCAAGGATGAAGCTGTCACGGAGATCATCCGTTCCTACACGCGCGAGTCGGGAGTGCGCAACCTGGAAAGAGAGATCGGGTCGGTTTGCCGCAAGGTAGTCACCTTGCGTGAAAAAGACAATAAGAAGATCCGCGTGATCTCCAAAACGCACATCGCGGAAATGCTGGGGAAACCCAAATTCAAACCTGCCGAAGAAGTGCTCAAGCGCACCTCCGTGCCCGGTGTTGCCACCGGCCTGGCGTGGACGCCGGTCGGCGGCGAGATCCTCTTCATTGAAGCCACCAGCATGCCGGGGGATAACAAGTTAATCATCACCGGTTCATTGGGTGACGTGATGAAGGAATCGGCTACAGCCGCCTTCTCTTATTTACGCTCGCATTTGGCTGAATTCG
>CALGUJ010000015.1 GCA_937902055.1 uncultured Pelolinea sp. | reverse complement strand
AATGGCGCTATCTTTGGCAGGGATATGCGTTCACCCGTTACCGCAACCTGCTGATGCGCACGGCCGGCACCGCTAAAGTATTTGTGTTCGGGCACACCCACCGCTGCGAAAACCGCTGGCACAACGGTCGCCTGTTCTTTAATCCCGGTTCGGCCGGGCTTTACCTGCCTCATAACACGCCCACTTATGGTATACTTAATGTCTATTCAAGCGATCAGGTGGCGGGCCAGATTTTCGATCTAGAGGGAACACCCCAGGAGAATCGGCGCGAGGTCGTTTAGAAACGAATGACGTTTTTCGTCAGAATATCCAAAAAATCAAACCTAAATCAAATCTTAAGATTTCTTGACCTATCGGGTCATTCTTGATATAATCGTAATTTGCGCATTCCGTAAGCCTTTGAGGCGTTTTTGGAATATTTTTTTGTTAATCCGTAGCCGTAATTAGGAGAAACCTATGGCACCTGCACTGCCAATCAAATCTTATGCGCGCATCCCAGTAATTTTTAACCTGCCCAATCTCATTGAAGTTCAAATCGAGTCATTCAAACGCCTGAAGTCCGAAGGCCTGACCGATTTGTTTGATGAAATCTCACCAATTGAATCGTACAACAAAGGCATGAAGTTGTTTTTCCCCAGCCGCGTGGCCGAATCCAAGCAATGGGGACTGAAGTATTGGTTTGGAGAACCCAAGCATTCCATCGAAGAGTGTGTGGAGCGGGATTTGACTTTTTCTACCCCGCTGTACGTCTCGGTGCTGTTGGCCGGGCCCGAAGTGCCCGAACCGATCAAGCAAGATATCTTCCTGGGCGATTTCCCGGAGATGACCGAGAAAGGCACCTTTATCATTAATGGTACGGAACGTGTGGTGGTCTCCCAACTGATCCGTTCCCCCGGCGTGTATTTCGAAGCGCCGGTGGATCGCACCACCGGCCACCGCCTGGCGATGGCCAAGCTGATCCCGGATCGCGGCGCCTGGATGGAGTTTGAAACCCGCAAGAACGATTACATCATCCTGAAGTTCAACCGCAAACGCACCGTGCCGATCACCATCTTCCTGCGGGCTTTGTCCGCGGTGAGCGATGGGTTGGCCGATTCGGCGATCAAAGAGGGCACCGACGAAGAACTGATGGCCCTCTTCCAGGACGTGGATAACAACCCCGACCGCCTGTTCATCGCTTCGACGCTGCGGCAGGAGCCGCCCTGGGACCTTTCCAATGGCCACACCGTAGCCGAAGCGGCGCTGCTGGAGTTCTTCAAGCGCATGCGCCCTGGCGACCCGGCCACCATCGAGAATGCACGCCAGTTCTTGGAGGAGCAGCTTTTCGACCAGCGCCACTACGACCTGGAACGAGTGGGGCGGTATAAGCTCAACCAGAAATTGGACCTGATGGACCACATCCCCATGAGCCATCGCACCGTGACCAAGTGGGACGTCATTTACTTGATCCGGCGCATGATCATGATCAACAACGAAATCGAAGACAAAGATGACATTGATCACCTGGGCAACCGCCGGGTGAAGACTGTGGGTGAATTGATCCAGAACAAGCTGCGCATTGGCTTGCGCCGCATGGAACGGGTCATCAAAGAGCGCATGTCGATCCGCGACCAGGATCAGGTTTCGCCGGTCAGCCTGGTGAACATCCGCCCGGTGGTGGCTGCCCTGCGCGAGTTCTTTGGCTCCAGCCAGCTTTCGCAGTTTATGGACCAGACGAACCCATTGGCGGAATTACGCCACAAACGCACGCTTTCGGCGTTGGGCCCGGGCGGTTTGCGCCGGGAACGGGCCGGGTTCGACGTGCGCGATGTGCACCACTCGCACTATGGCCGCATCTGTCCCATCGAGACGCCTGAAGGCCCCAACATTGGCCTGATCGGGCGCCTGGCCAACTATGCCCGCGTCAACGAATATGGGTTTATCGAAACGCCTTACCGCCGGGTGCTGAAGACATTGGCGGCGGATGACCCGCGCCTGGAAGGGCGCCTGCTGCGCGAGACCCTGACCCGCGGCGATGGTGACGAGGTGATTGCCAAAGAAGGCGAGCGCATCACCGCCAAGATGCTGAGCGCCATTCGCAAACTAAAGCGGCCCATTGCCGTGGTGCCGTTCGTTTCGGATGAGGTGGAATACCTCTCGGCGGATGCCGAGGATAAATACGTAATTGCCCAGGCCAACACCT
>CALGUJ010000014.1 GCA_937902055.1 uncultured Pelolinea sp. | reverse complement strand
TATGGACCTATAAAGGCATCTAAGATCGAATGAAAAGGTCATTAAACTCCCGCGGCCGTATGGAGGCGTTGCTCGGAAACGCCCCGCTGGATCAAATCCCGGTGTCTTTCTGGCGACATTTTCCGGTTGACGATCAAGACGCGGGTAAATTGGCTGCTGCGACTGTCCAATTTCAAAACACCTTTAATTTTGACTTCATCAAAGTATCGCCTGCCTCCTCATTTTGCATCCAGGATTGGGGCGTCATGGATACATGGAAAGGCAACCCGGAAGGCACGCGGGAATATATTGGCGGCGTTATTTCCACGCCGGATGATTGGTCTAAATTAAAAGTTCTCGATCCTAACCAAGGCAGCCTGGGGCGGCAATTGGAATGCCTGCGATTGTTGAAAAAAGAATATGGTTCCGGTGTTCCCATTATCCAGACCGTGTTCAGCCCGTTAGCGCAAGCCAAACATCTGGTCGAGAATGGCAAGCTCCTCTGCCACTTGCGTCAATATCCGCAAGAAGTCGCGTCCGGTCTGTCTGTCATTGCGAAATCCACCGAAGCATTCATTTCAGCCTGCAAAGACATCGGCATCGATGGTATTTACTACGCGATCCAATTCGGTTCGCACGACTTGCTCGGTAAGCATGAATTTGAAGCCTTTCAGGCTTCCTTTGACCGTAGCCTTTTCCCGGCTATGCGGGAATTCTGGTTGAATGTCGGCCATATCCATGGCGCCAATATCATGGCTGAAGAAATTGCCGCGCAAGACTACCCTATGCATATCATTAACTGGCACGACCGTGAAACTGAACCGGACCTCAGGAAAGGCCGTGAAATGTTCAGGCGCGTGGTGAGCGGGGGTCTGGGCAGAATGGAACCCATGCTGCTGGGTGACACGCCACAAATAAAAACATTGATTGACGACGCATTTGAACAAACCGGCGGCAGGGATTTTGTCCTTGGAACCGGCTGCGTCCTGATGCAGGCCTCGCCCTACGGCAATATCCGTTTCGCGGTCGATTACGCGCGCTCGCTTCCGGTTTGATTATGTCCAATCCCAGGATCATCGCAGGTAAAGCCAAAGGCATGCGTCTCAAAACGCTGCCGGGTACCATCACGCGCCCGATCACCGACCGGGTTAAAGAAGCCCTTTTTAATATCATCGGCAGCGATATTGTTGATGCCAAATTCCTGGATCTTTTCGGCGGTTCCGGCAGCGTGGGCATTGAGGCGCTCAGCCGCGGCGCCGAATTTGCTGAATTCGTTGAGATCAATGCCAAGGCTTATGCCGTCTTGCGGGAAAACCTTGAAAAATCAGGATTTCACGATAAATCCGGATTGGTCAAGGGCGATGCGTTCAAGTTCATCTCGACCGAAAAAGACATCCGGTTCGATTATATTTTCATCGCTCCCCCGCAGTACCATGGGCTTTGGAAAGATGCCCTGCTCCTGCTCGATCAGAATGCCGCCCTGTTGGCTGAAAATGGCTGGATCATCGCGCAAATCGACCCGGTGGAAGATGAGCCGCTCGAGTTGAATGTCTTCTCGGAATTCGATTGCCGCCGCTACGGCAGCACTTTGTTGAAATTCTATTCTTTTTCAGAATAAACATCTATGCGCAATTGTTCATCTTTATCGTAAGAATACTTGACTATCGCTGGCGTCGAATTGGGAGTATGTCGGTGGACCAGTTCAATCAGAAAATCCAGGTCTTTTACCGTGTTTGGCCGCTTCTTAATCTCCGCGCGTGTCATCCACTCGAGATGTCCTTCTTCGGAATCCCGTGCTTCGCCTGAAAAGTATTCGGCTTTGAACACAAAGACCTCAACCCCCGGACAATCTCCGATGTCGATAAACAGGATGGCAGACAGATCAAGATTTTTGACCTGGATATTGGCCTCCTCCATGATTTCCCTTTTAGCTGATTCGAACGGTTCTTCCCCCTGCTCGATGTGGCCGCCAATACCGTTCAGCTTGCCAAAACCGAATGAATTGCGCTTCTGTTTGCATAGGGTCAGGATTTTTTCATCTTTTTCAATGAAAATCAGGGTTCTGGGTACCAGTTGATATTTTCTGCGGATGATCTCGATGTTGTAATCTTCCATTTCCATTGACTCCTGATTTAGCGTAACCTGATTATATAAAGAAATACAGGCAAAAGAATCATTTCTCTTGCCTGTAAGGTTTTCCTGGAATTGCCTGGCGTTTATGACAGGAACATGGGGTGATTCAGGAAGGATTTCACCTTGGGGAGATAATTTTCCTTGTCGTAATAGGAATCCACATCGGCATATTTCTTGCCGGATATGACTGATTCCAGCGGCACAGCCGTATACTTTCCATGCTGTAAAGCCGCCAATTTACCGGTGTCATTGGCCTTGATCAGGTTGATGGCGATGCTGCCGTACGCCATGCCAACCATGCGGTCGAGCGAATCCGGCGGGCCTGAGCGGATAACGTAGGCCAATTGCTGGAACATGGTATTGGTCTTGGTTATGCGCTTGATATCTTCCGAGATCATTTG
>CALGUJ010000013.1 GCA_937902055.1 uncultured Pelolinea sp. | reverse complement strand
AGATATCCACTCGTGACTGGAGTTCAGACGTGTGCTCTTCCGATCTCGGTCTTCTTGCGCGATATCTATCCCTCGCGCGCCGAAATCGAGCAGGTCACCCAGTCCGCCATTTCCGCTGAGATTTATAAAGAAAATTACAGCCGCATTTTCGAGGGCAACCCGCGCTGGAACGCGCTGGAGGTTCCCGCTTCCACGCTCTACGATTGGCGCGAAGATTCCAGCATCCTGCGTGAACCGGCTTTCCTGCTGGGTAAGCGGGAAGCGTCGTCCTCAGGCGCGATCCGCGACGCGTACGCACTGGCCGTGCTGGGCGATTCCATCACCACCGACCACATCTCCCCCGCCGGGCGCATCGCTCCCGACGGCTCCGCCGGCCAGTACCTGCAGGCCCTAGGTGTGCAGCCGCAAGATTTCATTTCCTTCGGCGCGCGGCGCGGCAACCACGAGGTCATGGCGCGCGGCACCTTCAGCAATCCCCGCCTGCATAACGCGCTCGCTCAAGGGCGCGAGGGTGGATTCACCCGCCACTTGCCGGATGGCGAACTCATGACCATCTACGACGCCGCCCAACGCTACCAATCCGAAAATCGCAGCCTGATCATCCTGGCCGGCAAGGCCTATGGCAGCGGCTCCAGCCGCGACTGGGCCGCCAAGGGCGCTTACCTGTTGGGCGTGCGCGCGGTGATCGCCGAATCCTACGAGCGCATCCACCGCACCAACCTGGTCTGCCTGGGCGTGCTGCCGCTGCAATTCCTGCCTGGCGAGAACGCCGAAATTTTGGAGCTGAAAGGCGACGAACTCTTCAGCCTTCCGGAGGTTGGGAACCTCACCACTCTCAAACCGGAAATGGAAGTGGCCGTGCAGCGCCCGGATGGCAGCCGCTTTAGCTTCCGGGTCCAGGCGCGCCTCGATACCCCGCTCGATCTGGCCTATTACCGGGCCGGCGGCTTGATGAGAAAAGTCGCTTCCGATTTATAATCAAGGCATGAGCCATCGATTCGGATTTTCACTCCTCTTAACCTTTGCATTTCTGGGTGGGTTGACCGCTTGCGCCCCCACCCAGGCCCAACCAACCCGCGCGGCAACCCCCGGCCTGGCAGATCTCTCCACTGCCACGCCCGCGGTGCTGCTCACGCCCACGTCCCTGCCCGGGCTGGTGCCTGCGGATGTGTTCGTTCAAGGCAGCGGCTTTTGCGTACCTGAGGTGGAAGGCAGCTCTTTTGATGCCACCTGCGACCAGGATGTCCTAAGCGTCACCCAGGCCGCTGACCGCCTCAAGATCGATGGGTTGTTGACACGCAGCGTCGATACGAATGCCGCTCAATTCGACCTGCAGATCGACACCACCTCTCAGGCAGCCGAAAAAGTAAAAGCCGACCAAAATGCCTATGGGTTTTATTTCCTGGATGAAGACGGTATTTACAAAGCTCTGCGTGTGCAGGGTGAATACTTAAACTTCGAGACCTGGAGCGTAAGCGCCCAACCCGAGCGGATTGACCAGCTTCGGCCGTCTTATTCGCCCTTCATAAAATCCGCCGGCCAGGTCAACCACTGGCGCCTGGCTTGTTCCGGCGAATCTTGCGATATCTACGTCAATGACAATCTGGCCGGGCGGTCGGAGAACGCCGTCAGTGGGAAAGTGAGTGAGATCGGCATCTTCACCGCTTCATCCTGGGATGAGTTGTTCGGCCAAGTGGCGTTTTCCGCCCTGACCATCAGCGATCGGCGTGAAGCCATGCCTGCCTTTGAACCGTACATCCTGTTGGACGATTTAACTGCCGAATCCGGTACTTTTTCGCAAATTGGTATGAGTGGCGCTTTCAATGCCTATCAATCCGACGGATTTCATTTTTCTCCCGTTATCTCCTACGGGTATTACGGCGCCAAGGCCGGCCCCGCCCTGCAAAACACCGATGTCAGCGTAACCGTAAAAATGCAGATCGATCCTGAAAAACGCGGCACCCAATACGCCGGCCTGATCTGCCGTTCCAGCAAGGATGGCATGTACATGGCCGTGATCGGCGTGGACGGCACCTACACTATTTACCGCGACACGCCCCAAAAGCCCTTCACTTTGCTGGCGGAGCGTAAATCAGCCGCCATCCAGTCCGGCCTGGCCGAGAATCGGCTGCGCCTGGTATGCAAAGGAAATAACATCGATTTCTACATCAACGACCAGCAGGTGGAAGCCCTGACCGATACGCGCTACAATCTCAATTTCGGCCGCGCCGGCATCTACACCAAAGCCGGTGGCGATCCCCACCCGGACGCTATCGTCTTCAGCGACCTAACCATCCGGGAAATCGAATAATTCTTTCTTGAAGCGCAATTCCCTAATTTTGTTTTCGCGAGCCCCCCTCACGTAGGGCGCATTTCTAAATGCGCCGTTTTTACCCTTTTAGTGGGAATGGAATCCGGCTCCACATCTGTGGGTATTTAATTTTTAGGATTTTCTGTGTCTCTCAGTGTTCATCTGTGGTAAAAAAGGCGGGATTGGAACCCCGCCATCTATCTGTGTGTATCTGTGTTCATCTGTGTTCAAAATCTACTGAATATCCTTCAACCCCTTCCACAGGTGATCCAGCGTCTGCAAAAAAGTCTTGCTGCGCACGTTCCAGGCTGCCACGCTGATGTGGAACCCATCGCGGTAAGGATCGATGCCGTGGTCGCCCAATGGCTGCGCCGCCGCCCACCAGTTCCACAATGGCAGGTCGTATTCATAGGCCAATCTGGCAGTCGTCAGGTTCAGGGAATGGTCCTTCTCGATATTGTCAGCCTTGGTTGCCAAGATCGGCACCGCCCCCTGCGCCATCGTGTACTCAATAATTTGGCGCATGTAACGTTCGTAAGTGTCCGGCGTGCGCCCCTCAAACCAGAATTCCAGGCTGATCAGCACAAAGCTAGGCCGCGTGATACGCAGCTCGCATTCCAGTGGAGTCTCGTCCGGCAGGCACACCTCCGGGTCGGCCCATAGCGGCGAAAGCACCGCTGCCGCATTGAAACCGTACTTGGTGGCTTCCCCGTCCCGGTCGAAATATCCCGCAAAATTGTTGATTGTGTCCTGCATCGCCCCGATGCCCTTCATATCCTTATATTTTCCCGGATGGTCGAAGAAACCCAAAAACGCCTCTCGGACGTTCTGGCAATCGCCCACCTTGGAAAACGCCTTCGGATTGTTGCCCATGGCAATTCCCTTGCGGTAGATTTCCCGCGCGGTTTCCGTCACCTCAGGCACCACCGGCCATTCCATCCAGTCCTCCGGCGCCAGCCGCTCCTCCTCGGTGGGCGTCGCTTCCACCGTCCCGGTTGCGGCTGCCCCCGCCGCTGCCGCGGTCTGGGTCGCCCGTAAATATGGTTCGCTTTGGTCGCTCTCGCCTACCGGTGTGGCAAAGTCCAATGCGGGCTGCGCCGTGCAGGCGGAAAGCAATAGGATGATCAGAAAATTGATTGGCCGACAAGTTTTCATAAATGTAATTTTACCAGTCAGCTTGCCTTCGATGATCTGTCTGGTTGTATTTTTTTAAACAGGTTAGAATCAATGCACGAATATTCCTGATTTGAAATGAGAGCGTTTATGGACCCCTATATCGATATCAAAAAAGAATTCCTGGAAATCAAGGATGACCTCTACGCCCGCGGGCTGATCACGCCCTTCGGTGGCAACATCTCCGTGCGCTGCCCGGACAATCCCAACAAAGCACTGGTTACGCCCAGCGGTGTGTACAAGAAATTTCTGACCCCCGATCAAATTCTGTGTATCGACTTGCAGGGAAAAATGCTCGAGGACAGCCCTTACAAGCCCACCTCCGAAACGCCAATCCATCTGGCCATCCTGCGCGCCCGCCCGGATGTGAATGCCGTCGTGCACACCCACCCGGTCTATGCCACCGCCTTCGGCGTCTCCGGTTTGCCGTTCCTGCCCATCACCTCCGACGCAGTCATCGTCGGCAGCCTGCCCATCGTCGAATGGACCGTCACCGGTTCCGCCGAATCCGGTGAGATCATCGCCCGCGCCCTGGCCGGTCAACAAAATTACGTGCTCATCCGCAATCACGGCCTGTTCGTCTGCGGTCCCAACCTGCCGAATGCCGCCGGCTTCACCGATATGATCGAATCCGTCTGCAAGGAAATAGTGCTGTGCAAGATGATGGGCGTCAATCCGCGTGTATTGCCCGATGAAAAGGTTGCCCTGATTCAAGAATTGATAAAATCGCACCTCGTATAAAGTTAAACGAGCATGATTTTCTTCGGGAAAAATCCCCAAAATAAATAATGGAGGACTTTTTGTCTTCAACTTTCTTATGTCATGGTACACAAACTCCCAATGTCATTTATTCTTTCTAGCATTGTAGAAAATGATCATTCATTGTGGAGATGAAAATCCTCATCGAAATAACGATAAAATCAGTTGGGAGATAAAAAATGGATTATCAGGAAATTATTGATCGCAAGAAGGTAATTGTAAATTCCCCCATCCGTCCGCTTCCGGCGGATGCATTGCAGGATGTCATCCGGCTTTTTCACCAGCGCGGTTCGAAATCGCGTGATGAATTCAGCAGGATGAAAAACGCCACCCCGGGAGGGCTGCAGCACAACCTGGGTTCTTCCGAACCTTTCGCGCTGACCTACAGCAAAGCCCAGGGGGACAAGATCTACGATATCGACGGCAACGAATACGTCGACTATTTATTGGACGGCGGGCCGATCATCCTGGGGCATCATTTCGAACCTTTGGATGCCGAAGTGGTCAGGCTCATTTCAGAGCAGGGCCCGGCGGTGGGGTTGACGCATGAGAATGAGCGGCGTTTTGCCGAGGAGATCATCAAGCTCGTCCCCAGTGTCGAGATGGTGCGATTTGTGGCTTCCGGCACCGAAGCGGATACGCTGGCCATCCGCCTGGCGCGTGTTTATACCCGTAAAAAGAAAATTATCAAGATCGCCGGGAATTATCACGGCTGGTCCGATCAACTCTCGCTCTCGATCAATTTCCCGGGCACCGGCCCGCTGGATGCCGAAGGTATTCCAAAGGAATGTTACCAACATACCATTGAGGTTTTCCAGAATGATTTTGCTGGCTTGGCGCGCGCTTTCGAGCAGAACAAGGACGATATCGCTGCGGTATTGGTGGAACCCAGCGGAGGCCATGCCGGTACTTTTCTGGCTCATCCGGATTGGAACAAGGCCTTGCGCGACCTGTGCGATCAAAATGGTTCATTGCTCATCTTCGATGAAGTGGTCACCGGCTTCCGCCTGGCTTTGGGCTGCGGGGAAGCGTATTACGGGGTCAGACCCGACCTGACCGTCTTCGGTAAGATCATCAGCCACGGCTACGCCGGCGCCGGCGCGGTCGGCGGCCCCCGGGAGATCATGCGCTTCTGCCACCCCAGCAGCGTGGATGGGCATAAAGCCTTCGTGGCCGGCACCATGTCCGCCAACGCGGTGATGGTCACGGCCGGGTATTACGCCTTAAAATTCCTCCAGGAATACCAGGCTATCGAGAAAGCGGCCGCTTACGCCGCCCGCCTGACGCAAGCCTTGAACGATCTCTTCGCAACCCGCAAAGATTTGCCTTTCTTCGCCTACAACATCCAATCCATTATTCACGTCGAGACTTCCTGTTACAATGGCATCTCGGTCGTGGAAAATCCGGCTGCCCGCTTTTCTGAAGTGGTCGAACGCTACACGGTTCTGCAAACCTACGCATTGGCGCTGATGACCCGGGGCATCCTGCCGCTGGGCGACCGTTTTTACTGCTGCCTGCAGCACGGCGAAGCCTCCATGCAAAAAACTCTAAACGCCTGGGAATACGTCTTGTCGCTGATCCCGGCAAGCTAATCGAATGCGGCAGCCTGAAAATTCATCAGCCCAACGCGGAACTTTTTACTGAATTTTTCGTTATGCTTATGATATCTATTATTAACCCTGCCGGCGTATTACAATATGGCTGGTTAGTCAACTAGGAGGTACTTGCATGAACCGAAAAATATATATCGCTGTGATCGTTGCCGCTCTGCTGGTGGCTACCGCTTGTTCATTCCCGCTGGTCTCCACCCGCAGCGAAGAGGATGTAGCCGAAGCGGTCGCTGAAACCGTTCAAGCGGCCATGGCCCAAACGCAGGCCGCCGCAACCTACACGCCACTGCCGACGCTGACCCCTTACCCAACCTACACCCCGGTCTCGCAGCAGAAACCGCCCTTACCGCCGCAGCCTACGGTTAAACCGTGCAACGCTGCCCAGTTTGTCAGCGAAACCATTGAAGATAATACGGTGTTTTCTCCCGGCCAGGATTTTACCAAAACCTGGCGTTTGAAAAATGTCGGCACCTGTACCTGGAACCCGAATTATGACTTCGT
>CALGUJ010000012.1 GCA_937902055.1 uncultured Pelolinea sp. | reverse complement strand
CCGGGTTAAGATGGGTATCCGGTTCATCCAGCAAGTATAGCGATTCATCATCCTGGGTGAAAAGTAAAAGTCCCAAAACGGTGAGAAGCTGCTGCTCGCCTTCAGACAACTGCGAGAAGGTCACCCGATTGCCGTCTTTTTTGCGCACCTTCACGCGTACTTCATCCACAAGATCACAAAGGTAAAGGCTTTCAAGATTCGCGAATAATTGTTTGATGGATTCTTGTGGTTTCTTCAAAGAAGCTAACTGCTTTTCATTCTTAATAAACAGGTATAACCGTTCGGTCGTCTCGCCACGATGACGGATATCACGTTCCACTGCTTCAGTATTGCGAATAGGCGCCAGGGAATTTTCCCAAAGCGTGCTCAGGAATGGCCGAAAAGCGCCACCCGCGTTCCAAAACCGCGGATCAACATTTTCAAGATCACCGGGTTTATTGCTACGTCCCCACCAGGGTTTATTCATCACAAATAATGCAGTTTCGAAAGACTCAATTTGAAGGAAGTCGGATAATAGTTTCTTTACCTTTGGGTCGTCCACCAGAAAAAAAGCCAATAAAACTAACTGGCTGTACTCTTTCCTGCAAAAGAAGAACCGCCTCAAAGGCATGTCATTGTCGGGGCTTTTTAATACATCATAATAATAGCGGCGGGTTTTTTCATCGAATTGGCGCTCCAGGCGGCTGCTCCAACCGGAATAATACCCAAAAATATACTGGGGAAGCCAGGCATCCTTGTGTTTGTTGAATTCAGTTTGTGAAATACTCGCCGAATCCACCGTGATTGTTAGGCGGCGCTTGGCCTCCGGGTTTGAATTGATTTCGATAGCAGCGCCATTACAGATATAACGCATGGCGTAGGCAAACGAAGCGGGTTTGCCAGAATCCAACTCGCGAAATATTTCGACAATTGCTTCGATCAGGTTGGATTTACCCGAGCCGTTATGCCCCAGCAGCACCGTGGTTGGCTGGGTTTCATCAAAATTGATTTCAAAATTACGCAGATTCCGGTATGCAGGGAGCTTCAGCCAGTCAATTCTCATAACGCCTCTAACATCACCACCAGGTCGTTGATTGGATTGCGAATCTCTTTCAGCAACCCTTTTAATTCTTCATCTTTCAATTGGTCGTAAAAATCTTCGATCTCCAGTTCAGAGGCAGCCCATAACCGCTCTGGCAGCATGGAGCCATTCTCTTTGAGGATATCAGAGAGATGGGTGGGGGAAATTTCAGTTAATTTTCGCATGACTCCCTCAACTTTCGATCCTGTTTTCTTCCTGGCAGACTTGCGATGCTGCCCGGTTTCTTTTGACTTTGCATCCCGTTCCGCTCGAATGCGCTCCAGCAGCACGGATGCCGGCTCATCATTGGGATCCTGCGGCACAAGCTCGCCACTAAAGGCTTTATCCATCAATGCTGGAGTTAGATTGTCCACCAGCTGTCGTGCGGTTTGATACCTTGATCCCAGTCGGTCGGCGTATGCAAATAAAGCTTCAACACGTTGTACAATTTCTAATTGTTCTTTAATAGGTGGGCAAATAAAATTTAATGATACCTGTTTTGTTATAGGAACTTGATTGCGCGTTGTTTGTACCATTTCCATTATTAATTGATTTTGAAAAAACGGACTTGAAAAAAGAATCCGGCCAAAATAGGGAGATATATAGTCTTTATTGAACCTATAAAAAGTTACCGATGTTCCAAGTAATACATTCTCTTTGTCATATTCAAGTAAAGCAACCCTTCCGACAGTAGCGTTATGTGTAAGAAGGACATCATAAGTTTGTGCCCATCCTTTTACTAGAAGTTGAGCCTTATCACTACGCAATCGTGGACATGCCTGAATGTCAAGTTCCCAATTCTCACCAATTTGGGAAGCTGTTAGAAATAGTGCACCTTCTTGAGTAAAATCTTCTTTGCGTGGATACATAGCCCCATGATTACCATCCGCAAAATCAATGAGAACATTAAGATTGTAAAGATCCGCAATTGTCATAACTGCCCAAGTACGAGGCAATTCGCCTGCTGAGTGTTCGATTTTCCTTAATTTGAATACTATTTTCCCAAGCCTTTTATAATTTTCAGGTAATTTAACTCCTTCAAGTGGAATGGATGATGCCCATGATTTAATTGATTCCCCTATTGCTTCTCTCCATCCCTCCGTCAACTTCCCCGACACCGCTGCAGCTAATACCGCCTGGCGGAAACGTTTGAGGATACCGGGCACCCGGTCCAGATGCTCGCGGCTGGTATCCACCCGCGCCAGTAGCGTATCGAGTCTATCAGCGATGCGCTTTTGCTCCGCAGCCGGCGCAACAGGTACCAGAGTATTTTCTGCAAAAGACTGAGGAATACCACCTTGAGCAGCACCTCGAAAATTATCCAGGATTCTTTTCTGACCTAATTCCGATCGCAGGAAATAAGCGAAAAATCGAGAATCTAAAGAAGACAAAAAACGGCAAAGAAAAACATGTTCATTGATATACGCTTTGGGTAATGGAAAACTTTCTGATACTAAAACGCATTTTCCGGTTGTCGCACCATCTTTGACAATGAGCACGTCTCCACGAGTGATTCTTCCTCTAGTGAGTTTTGCGGCGAAGTCTTCAGGGATAAACTTTAAATTCCGGAGAAAGAACTTTCCGTCTGCTGTCAAATGTTCACCACCAAGACTTGGGACACCAGTCTTGTACTGATCTACACCACCTTTGGGACGGGCTCCAGTTTCTAGTACTGATAGCAATTCATTTAGGGGAGCTTCTTCCCATTGTGAAATATCTTTGCTAGAGGTCATCATTCAACCTCTTCACCCAACTCTGCCAGAATCCCGCGCAATTCTATCAGGGCAGCATTCAGCTCGTTCATTGCTTCCTGGGCCAGGGACGCAGGTTCTGGTAGATCTTCGCCATTATCTGCATTCTCATCCTTCAGCCAGGAGATATCCAGACTGTCTCCCCGTCCGGCTATCCATTCGCGTGTAAAACACCGGAAGCGGCCTGATTCACCAGTATCCACGCGCTTTGCCAGGCTGGTGGGGTTGCCCAGCGGGTCGGCGCCGAAAGCAGCTTCAAACTCGGCAAAGTAACTGCGGGTAAATGGCGTACGCTTGCCAAAAGCCGGCATGTTGGCGCGCATATCGTAAACCCACACCTCTTTTGTGTTGCCCTTATCGCTTTCGCCGCGGGTGAAGAAGAGCACATTGGTCTTTACTCCCTGAGCATAGAAGATACCTGTCGGTAAACGCAGAATGGTGTGCAGGTTGCATTTGTCCATCAGATCGGCGCGGATCTGTTTTCCGGTGTTTCCTTCAAACAACACATTATCCGGCAGTACCACCGCAGCGCGCCCGCCGGGTTTCAGCCAGCGGTAAATATGCTGCAAGAAGCAAAACTGCTTGTTGCTGGTGGAAAAGGTAAAATCAGTCCGGG
>CALGUJ010000011.1 GCA_937902055.1 uncultured Pelolinea sp. | reverse complement strand
ATAAACGTTCCGAGATCATGGAATACTGCGCCAACAAGTACGGCCACGATCACGTAGCCCAGATCATCACCTTCGGCACCATGGGCGCGCGCAATGCCATCCGCGACGTGGGGCGCGTGATGGACATCCCGCTGGGAGAGGTGGATCAGATCGCTAAATTGATCCCCAACATTCCCAGCCGCCCGACCTCCATCCCTGACGCATTGGAGCAGGTGCAGCCTCTCAAAGAACTGTACGACAGCGCTCCTTATCTGCACGATCTGATCGATACCGCCGCCGGTATGGAAGGTGTGGCGCGCAACGCGGGCACGCACGCGGCCGGCGTGGTCATTTCCGACAAACCTATCGTGGAATATGTGCCCCTGAACCGGCCTACCAGTAACTCCGAGGATGTGCCGATCAAATCGGTCACTCAATATGAAATGTCCATCCTGGATCACTTGGGTATGCTGAAGGTCGATTTCCTTGGCCTGGCAACGCTCACCATCATGCAGAAAGCCAGCGATCTGATCTTCAAGCGCCACAACGAGCGTTACACGTTGGATAACATCCCGGTGGATGATCCGCAAACTTATGAATTCCTGGGCAAGGGGCTGACCGCGGGCGTCTTCCAACTGGAAGGCGTGGGCATGACGCGCTTCCTGGTGCAGATGCAGCCCACCAAGCTGGACCACATTATTGCCATGGTGGCGCTCTACCGCCCCGGCCCCATGGAATCCATCCCTTCGTACATCAACCGCATGCACGGCAAGGAAACCATCAGTTACCGCCATCCCAAGCTGGAACCCATTATGGGCGAGACCTACGGATTCGCTATTTACCAGGAGCAGGTCATGCAGGCGGCCATGCAGTTGGCCGGCTACACCGCGGCGGAAGCGGATATGCTGCGCAAGGTCATTTCCAAGAAAAAAGCCGACGAACTGGAGAAACACCACAAGAAATTCGTCGAAGGCGCGGTCGAACGCGGCATCGAAAAGCGGATTGCCGAAGATATCTTCAAGGATTGGGAGGGTTTTGCCCATTACGGTTTTAATAAGAGCCACGCGGCGGATTACGGCGTGGTGGCCGTGCAAACGGCTTTCCTGAAAGCGCATTATCCGCTGGAGTACATGACCGCCCTGCTTTCGCAATCCAAAAACGAATCCGAAAAAGTGGCGCTGTACGTGGCGGATTGCCGCGCCATGGGAATCGACGTGCTTCCACCGGACATCAATTACAGCGGTTGGGATTTTGAGATCGAAGATACCCCGGAAGGCAAGCCGGTGATCCGTTTTGGGTTGGGCGCTGTAAAGAATGTCGGGCAAAATTCAGTGGAAGTGATCACCGGCGCGCGAGAATCCGGCAGATTCAAGGATATCAACGATTTCACGCGCCGGGTGGATTTGCGCAAAGTCGGCCGGCGGGCGCTTGAATCCCTCATCCGGGTGGGCGCGCTGGATGTTTTCGCCGACCGGCGCGCGCTGCTGGACGGGCTTGAAAAGATCATGTCCATTTCCGAAAGCCATTTCCGGGCCCGCGATGCCGGACAATTGAGCATTTTCGGCTTTGTCGAAGGATTGGAGGAAGAAGTTCACCTGCCAGGCGTGGCTGAGCTGGATCAGCGTGAGAAACTGGAATGGGAGCATGAATTGCTGGGGATTTACCTCTCCGACCATCCTCTGACGCCGTATATGCCTGTGATCCGCAAGCGCGCCTCGCATTTGATCGTGCAGTTGCGCGAGGCGCCGCACCAGAGCGAAGTGCTGGTGGGCGGGACGATCGGACAATTGCGCACGATTGTCACCAAAAAGGGCAGCGAGATGGCTTTTGCAACATTGGATGATATCCAGGGCAGCGTTGAGTTGGTGATTTTCCCGCGCGTGTGGAGCAAACACGCCGAGCTCCTGCGCAGCAATGCTCCGCTGATGGTCAAGGGAAAAGCGGATAATGAAAAAAGCGATCCGAAGATCCTGGTCGATAAAGTGGAGCGCATCCAGTTGACTGATGAAGACCTCAACGCGGCAAGCGATGAAGCGCCGGTGGATTACACCCCGGTTTCCGATGAAGGTGACGACCCATTTGCGGGATTGGATATTGCTGATAATGGCTTTTCAACAGGGAATGAAGGCATCGCGCTCCCGGTCGAACCATATGTCATTGCGGAACCGATTGTTGAATCGATCAAGCCGGTACCTTTGGAAGGGAATCAACCAATGGGGTCAGTTGAAATAGCCGTTGCCTCCCCAGTTTCTGTCGCGCAGCCTGCCGAGGTGCTCGGCCCGATCAAACCGGAAGATTCGCGTATTTTGCTGCTGCAACTGACCAGCTGCGGTTCACGTGACCGCGATAATCGCCGCCTGAAACAAATTCATGGTTTTTTGACTTCCACCCCCGGAAAAGACCGTTTTGCTTTTATCTGCAAGGAAAATGGCCAATCCTACCGGTTGGATTTCCCCAACGATAACACCAATATCAACGACAGCCTGCTGCGCGAGGTAAAGGGCATCGTGGGCGATTCCAACGTTACGATCGAAGAATAATTCCCTCTATAATAAGTTAAATTAGGTTACCGGCAGCAATGCCGGTGGTATATGGTATGCAGCCAAATCTCGGCCTGATGAGTCCGCTTCTCGCGTTCCCTGTTGCGTTGTTGGCATATTGGGCAACGCTGCGCCGTCTGCGACTGAATAATCTGGTTCTGTTGATCGCCGGATTATTATTATATGCGTGGGGCAGCCCGGTTGGGGGCTTGCTGCTATTTATGCTGACGCTCTTCAACTATCATCTTGCCAAATTTTTGATGCCAAATGCCAGCTATCGTCAAGCGGCGCTTGGCTTCGGTTTGGTCGTGAACATCCTGGTTTGGATATACAGCCGCAATGCGTTCAGTTGGAACGCATCCCTGATGGCTGCTGCCGGATTCTCGCCGGGGATGTCTTTTTACTTGCTGCGAAATTTATCATATTTGGTGGAACAATATCGCGGAGAATTCCACCATCCGCGTGATTTTGTGGAATACGCCGTGTATGTATCCTTTTACCCCCAAATTTTCTGCGGCCCGATTGAAAAACCGGCATTGTTTATCGAACAAATCCGCAAACCACGTTCGGTGAATTGGCGCTGGTTCGGCAAGGCCTTGCTTTTGATCTTTTCAGGATTGTTTAAAAAAATCGTTATCGCGGATAACCTGGGCATCATTGTAGAGCGCATCTTTCGACTGGATCTGCCCAGCCGGATGATGCTGGCTGCCGGGTCGCTGGGATTTGCTTTCGAAATCTA
>CALGUJ010000010.1 GCA_937902055.1 uncultured Pelolinea sp. | reverse complement strand
AAAAAAGCCGTGGAAGGGCATCCTCCACGGCTTTCCTGTTCAATTCCGGTTATTGCGCCAGCACGCTTTCGCGTATCACCTGCATGAAGCGCCCCGATTCCGAAACCCACGGGTTGTGCCCGGAATTTTCAAACCACACCAATTCCTTGTGCGGCGCTTCCAGTAAGTTGTAATATTCCTCGGTCAATTCCACCGGCGCGTTGATGTCGTGCCGCCCGATCAGGAAGTAAACCGGCACGTCCAGTTTGGCGGCCTGCGCGCGGAAATCGATGTCCCACAACTGCGGGTAGACGATCCCCAGCGTGTCGACGATGCCAAGGAACCAGGCAACTTTGTCGTACAGCCCGTATTCCGGCGCGGCCAGGTCGCGGAAGGTGTTGGTGCCGTTGTCGGAGATATGCGGGTTTTGGTTCATATAGGCGTAGGTATCTGCCAGGTAAGTGATCTGTTTCCAGGCCACGTCCTTATCGTAATAGGGCGGCGGGCCCTGCTTTTCCAGCTTCTCGATCTTTTGGCTGTCGCCGCGCTCGCGCGCCCAATCCATTGCGAAGTTGTAGCAGATCAGGTCGTTTTCCGTGAAGGCCACCATCTGGCCGGTGCCGATGAAGGCATGGAACAGTTCCGGGTAGCGCTGCACCAGCAGGATGCCCAGCGCGCTGCCCCACGATTCGCCCAGCACGTACACCTTGTCCTGCCCGAAGCGCTCGCGCAGCAGCAGCACCAGCGCGTGGGCGTCTTCGATGTAGCGCTCGACCGTGATGGTGGAACGCTTGACCGCGTCGTAGGATTTGCCCGCGCCCGGCTGTTCCCAGTTGACCACGACGAAATCGTCCTCCAGCCCGCCCAGCGCGAAGCGCTCGGTGCTCAGTTGGCTGCCGCCCGGCCCGCCCGCCAGGAACAGCAAGATCGGTTTGCGCGTGTCCTTGCCGCGGATGGAGATCCATTGCCGGCTGCCGTTGAGCGGCACCCGTTCCAGCACGGCGATGCTGCCCTCCAGCGGCCGGCCGTTCTCGTCCGTGATGGGGGGCGTGAAGGCGAAGGCCTGCGAAACGACCACCGCCAGGATGGCGCAGACCAGCAGCCCGCCCAGCGGCACAAAGGTGGCTTTCCAGGCCGGTTTGAGCAGGAATTGCGCGATGAACAGCGCGGCGGAAACCGCGCCCAGCGGCAGCCAGATCCAGGCCGGCACGGCCGTGGCTTTGGGCAGCAGCGCCATCGGCAGGCACAGCAGCAGGCAAAGGATGCCGGCCAGTATGCGCCCGATCCAGGCTAATATTTTCAATCCCAAAGGGATGGTTTGGTGTTTTGTCATGTGAGTATCCTCAAGTCAGATTTCCCCGGCGGGGATGCCGGACGATATTATAAAGCATGATGGCTGATCCGTAAAAAAAACTTGTGTTCGATTTTGGGCGCGAATTTTTAAAACCGCTAACCGCGGTTATGGTTTAAAATACATTGTCTATTCATCAGAAATAATCTTCGGAAGTATGCTTCCGAAAACAGGAAGGTTGCACAGAACTTAATGGGAGCTGCGCGTCATTATCCGTACGATTTTATTGAGAGCGAGATCATCTCGGCCAGGAATATCAGGGAACGCGTTTGCGCGCTGGGCGAGACCATCACCGAGGATTATAAGGAATCCGAAAGATTGCTGCTGCTCGGCCTGCTGCGCGGCAGCGTGGTGTTCCTCACCGACCTGATGCGCGAGATCCGCCGCCCCATCACCATGGACTTCATGTCCGTCTCCTCCTACAGCAAATCCGAATCCAGCGGCTTCGTGCGCATCGATTCCGACCACAAGACCAACATCCGCGGCTGGGACGTGATCCTGATCGACGACATCGTCGACACCGGCTACACCATCCGCACAGTGCGCAAGCTTCTGCTCGACCGTTCCCCGCGCAGCCTCAAAGTCTGCGCCCTGCTGGATAAACCCACCCGCCACAAGGTCTCCATCGACATCGACTACCTGGGTTTCAGCATCCCCGATTATTTCGTGGTCGGCTACGGCCTGGACTACGACGAAAAAGGCCGCAACTTACCCTATATCGCGGCCATCGACCTCGCGAAAGGAGCGGAGTAATTATGCCTTTGGATATTGTCATCGGAGCCCAATGGGGGGATGAGGGCAAGGGCAGGGCGGTTGACCTGCTGTCGGAACGGTCGCAGATCGTGGCGCGCTACAACGGCGGCGATAACGCCGGCCACACGGTCACCGTCGGCCCCAAAATCTATAAATTGCATCTCATTCCCACCGGCCTGATCCATCCGGACGTGGTCGGCGTGATCGGCTGCGGCATGGTGCTCAATCCCCAGACCCTCGTGGAGGAAATGGACATGCTGCGCCGCGGCGGCATCAAGATCAACCCCGAGCGCCTGTGGATCTCGGACGCCGTGCAGTTGATCACCCCCGCGCACCGCCTGCTGGACCTGGCCCAGGACGCCGCTTTGGGCAACGGCAAGCTCGGCACCACCGGCCGCGGCATCGGCCCCGCCTATACCGACCGCGCCTCGCGCCGCGGTCTGCGCGCCGGGGACATCCTCAACCTGGAACATTTCGCCGCGCGCCTGCGCGCGCACCTCGAGCAGGTCAACCTGACCCTCACCGAGTCGCTCAAACAGCCCGGCATCGACATTGAGTTCGTTTTAAAAGAATACATGGATTATGCCGTGCAATTGCGCCCCTACATCCGCCGCATCGGCCCGCCGCTGCAGGAAGCGCTCGATAACGGACAAACGGTGCTGGCTGAGGGCGCGCAGGGCACGCTGCTCGACCTGGACCAGGGCACCTATCCCTACGTCACCAGCTCCTGCACCACCGCCGCCGGCGTGTTCAGCGGCCTCGGCCTGGGCGTGCAGCCCGTGCGCGCCGTGGTGGGCGTGGTCAAGGCCTTCCAGACGCGCGTCGGCGCGGGTCCTTTCCCCACCGAATTGCAGGGCGACCTGGCGGCTTTCCTGCGCGGCACGGGCGCCAACCCCTGGGATGAGTTCGGCACCACCACCGGCCGTCCGCGCCGCGTGGGCTGGCTCGACCTGGTACTGCTCAACTACGCCCGCGAGGTCAACGGCCTCAACGAGCTCTTCCTCACCAAGCTGGACGTGCTTTCCGGCATGAAAGAAGTGCTGGTGTGCGTGGCTTACCAGCGCAACGGCGACACGCTGACCAGCCTGGATTTCTCCGGCGACGCGCGCCTGATGGAAGGCTGCATGCCGGTCTACAAGACCCTGCCGGGCTGGCAGGAAGAACTGCGCGGCTGCACCCGCTGGCAGGAGCTGCCAAAAGCGGCCCAAAATTACGTGAAATTCATCGAGGAGCACACCGGCCTGCCCGTCAAGACCGTTTCCGTCGGGCCCGAGCGCGACGCGCTGCTCTATCGGGATTAGCATCATGGCCGACTTCGCCTCCTACCAAAGCCCCTTCAGTTGGCGCTATGGGTCGCCCGCCATGCGCGGGATTTGGAGCGAAGAAAATAAAAGAAAACTCTGGCGCAGGTTGTGGCTGGCGCTGGCTGAAGCCCAGGTCGAATGGAACCTGGTGACGCCCGCCCAGTTGGACGAACT
>CALGUJ010000009.1 GCA_937902055.1 uncultured Pelolinea sp. | reverse complement strand
AAGCAGCGGCAGCGGTTACGGCAGCCTGGTGGACGATCTGATCGCCGCCATGAAGACCATGACCTTTGAGGAAGCAAAAACCAACGCGATTCAATATCAATCCCAGGATTCGGCGGATATCCGGGCTGAGATGAAAAGACTGGTCGCGGAGGGAGTCGCAGTGATCACAGACTCGCCCGGAGCAGATGGTTTTAAGAAATGGTTGGTTGATTTGGCTCGCGAGGTGGCGGAAACCAAGACCGGCGGCGTGCTGGGAATCGGCGGTCAAGCAGTTATCGATGAGCAAGAACAAGCCGCCATTGCTGAATTAATGGGCCTGTTGGGTTTATAAACCATCCACGGTCAAAAAAGTTGGATAAAGTTACGCTTTACTTATCAAGAACAAAACTGTAATATCTAATAAAAGGATTAATGGAGGAAAGTATGCCAATTCTTGACGATCTGTCAAAAGGAATAAAAAAGGGGATGGACGAAGCCGGTAAAGGACTCAAGGAAGTTGTGGACGGCGCTGAAAAAGGGCTCAACAAAGTCAGCGACATGGCCAGCGACGCCGTGAAAACCTTTGAAATCCAGCAGGAAATTGACAAACTGGAAGCGGAGATCAAGGGGATAAAAATTGAGATCGGCGATAAAGCGTTGGAACTCTTCGCGAAAGGTGCTGCGCTCGACCCCGCCATCGATGAACTCGTAAAAAAGATTGAAGGGGTGAAAGCCAAGATCGAAGGCAAGCAAGCCAAAATTGAAGAACTAAAAAAAGACTAGCTTCTCGAGGAAGAGGCTGAACAAAAAATGTTCAGCCTCTTCTTTTTAATCATCGCGGTAGATTCGATCGTTAGGGAATCGTACATTCCACGCTATATTCCAAAGGACCATATACTGCCGCAGAAGCAACATAAAGCCTGAATTCCACCGTACCGGGATCATTAAAAACCCAATCATAGGTTACGGTTTGTGTCCCGGCTGCATCGAAGGTTACATAAAGATCTTCCGATTCCTCGCCAGTTCCCAATTCCCAAAAGTAGCGAAATTCACCGGGGCCATTTGCTGTGATGGCGGCCGATGAAGTTACGGTAACAGGGCAAGGGTCCAGCAAGCTCTCCTGCGAAGCGGACAACTCAACGCCGGTGATCTCAGCCGGTTCTTCCGTGGGTTCCTCAGTCGGCTCTTCGGTAGGTTCCTCTTCAGGCTCTTCTACGTCGATTTTTACATAAACTTGCGCAAACCGGTATCCTTCCGCAGATTGCATCCACCAATAACCGGAATACCTCCCCGTTTCCTCCGGCGCTGACAATTCAACCGTAAAGGTGCCAATTTCACCCGGTTCGACATATTCATTCAAACGCACGGAATCCGGGCCTTCCATTTGGTTGCCGCTTCTGAAAACCAGGCGCATATCCGGATACCAAACACAGGAACCTACGTTGCGCAGCGACCATGATTTTTGAAAAAATTCACCGGGCTCGAAATCCGATCCATCCGGAATGCTCTCACCAGCCAGACGGGCATAATAACACGGTCTGCCGCGACGATCACGCCAAGAATCTGCCGAACTTTCCGGTTCTGCAGATTCTTGAGGGGCCGGGGGTAACGGCGTCGGCGTTGTCTGCGCCATCGTATGCATGGCATCAGCCGTCTTTTGAGCGATGATTGCATCCACGGTTTGTTTTACCATCCCGGATACATATTCATCCCACGTTACCAATCGAAAAGGCATGGAACAAGCCATGCCGACAAACAAAATCATGATCCCGACAGTCAATTTTCTGAATGCTTTCATTTCCGACCTTTTCGATTTCCGGATGCCTGGATTGATCTCAATTATTTAGATTATATAATACCCATGTGTAAATAGTATACTTTTCGATTCCGGTCCGGTTTATTACCTTGAGCAGCAATATCCTCGAAATTAACGGTTAAAATAGCATCAGATTAATTCGGAAAAGAAAACCATGAACCTGAACTCACTCAAAAAAACCGCAAAAAAATTCCTGGCCATTCCCGTTGTGCGCAAGACCCATCGAACGATCAACGTGGCTTTATACGGACTTCTATCCACTACCAAATTATTGGCCATTCCATTTCACCTGATCTTCAGCCGGGCTTTCGATCGTGAAATTTTCGCCTATACGAAAGCGATCTTCCAATACAACCGCAAGGTCATGCAGGTGCACCCCTCCAACATCGTCATCCGCCGCAATATCCACCGCCTGGAAAAGGGGTTGATCATGGAGAACCGACGCAAGGTGTTCGCCCTGGATTACATCGAAGAGACTGTGGAGAATTACGCCCAGTTGATGCAAAGCCCGGAGAAATCCATACTGGAAGCCGGCGAAATCCAGTGGGCTTACGACGTGTTGGCGGCATACTTCGCCTGCACCGACGAGTCGCAACCCCTAATCGGTCGGATGAAAATCCTGTTTCTATCGCTGCCCAAGCCGGAAGGTATGGACGCTTCCGTAAAGTTGATCCCCTACGAAAGCAAGCAGCGTACCCAATATAAAACTCCCACCTATGAACAATTTCTGGAACTTAGCAAAAAACGCCGTTCGGTGCGCTGGTTCCAGGATAAAGCCGTGCCGCGCGAGCTGGTGGACAAAGCCCTGCAAGCCGCCGCTCTGGCGCCCAGCGCCTGCAATCGCCAAGCTTTCAAGTACCGCATTTTCGACGACCCCAAGCTGGTCAAGGAAATTGCCAACATCCCCTTCGGCACTTCCGGCTACGCCGATAACATGCCGATGGTGATCGTGGTGGTGGGCAATCTGAGCGACTACTTTTCGCCGCGCGACCGGCACACCATTTACGTGGACTCTTCGCTCTCGGTGATGGCGTTCATGTATGCGCTGGAAACGCTGGACTTGAGCTCGGTGGGCATCCAGTGGCCGGATTTCGGCTTGCTGGAAAGTAAGATGAAGAAGACGCTCAACCTGAAGGAATACGAACGCCCGGTGATCGTGATCGGCGTGGGTTACGCCAAAGAAGAGGGTAAGATCCCCTGCTCCAAGAAGAAACCGCTGGAGGCGCTGCGTTCGTACAACGATCTTGGAGCATCTTCCTGATTATTAACCACAGATAAACACCGATTA
>CALGUJ010000008.1 GCA_937902055.1 uncultured Pelolinea sp. | reverse complement strand
GCCGCTGCGGAACCCACGTACGGTGAAAATGGCATTCCGGTTTACGGCTGCCTGGGCACTGCGGAAGATGCGCTGGTCGATTTGAACTGCCGTGAAGTCACCATCGCAGTTGAAAATGCGTATCTGCCCTTCAATTACATCGACGAAGCGACCGGGCAGGCAGGCGGTTGGGATTACGTAGTCATTCCCGAGATTTGCACGCTGTTGCACTGCACACCGGTTTTTGAAGAATGCTCGTGGGATATCCTGATCCAATCGGTTGCCGACGGCCTGTATGACATGGGCGCGGATGGCATCACCAATACCACCGACCGCCAGGAAATCGTGGATTTCTCGGATACCTATATTTCCATCGATCAGCGCTTGCTGGTCAACAAGGGCGAGGATCGCTTCGCGTCCATTGAAGATTTCGTTGCCGTTACGGATCTGATCCTGGGCGTTCAATCCGGCACCACCAATTACGAAACAGCCGTCAAGTATTTGCCGGAAGAACGCATCAGCGCCTTCGAACAGTATCCTTTCGCGGTGCAATCCCTGCTTTCCAATGACGTGGATGCCGTTTTGATCGACGAACAGGCCGGCATGGGTTACCTCAACGAAAACCCGGACGGGCTTGAATTTGTCGGGCCATCCATTTCCAGCGATGACCTGGCATTGATCTTCCCCAACGACAGCGATCTGGTGGATCCCTTCAACCAGGCTCTCCAGGCCATGAAGGATAGCGGCAGGTTGGCCGAAATCAACACCCAATTCTTCGGATTCGCAGACTAATAAGAAACATATTAAAACCGACTGGCCGGTTATCAAAATCGGCCAGTCGAAAAAGCAAGTAAAAGAGGACATCATGATTGCAGAAGATTCGCTAACACCGGCGCAAAAGATTGCCTTGCGGCAATCCAGACGCCAACGGTTACGTACCAGGCTGGCCACTTTTCCCTGGTGGCTGGTGATTGTGGGACTGATCATTGGAGCAACCCTTTGGTTGATCACCAAAAGTCCCACTTACAGTGAGGCGTTCGCAACCATCCGCACCGGTATGGTTGTGACCCTGGTTATCACACTTATTTCCTACGCAATTTCCCTTTTGATCGGTTTGTTCACAGGCTTGGGCCGCGTTTCATCCAATATCGTTTCCCAAAATATCGCCACATTGTACGTCGAAGTCATGCGCGGCATTCCCATGCTGGTTTCCATATTTTTTATTGCGCTGGTTCTGGTTCCCGGCATCATTGAGATGATGGCATTCCTGGGAGCGAAATTTACCGAAGCGGGTTTGACCGATATCGGCGCCAGCCTGGCGAACATGAATACCAAGTCGATCTCGATGAGCGTGCGCGCAGTGATTGCCCTGTCGTTGACCTACGGCGCATACTCGGCGGAAATTTTCCGCGCCGGAATTCAATCGGTTCCGGTCGGCCAGATGGAAGCGGCCCGTTCACAAGGTATGAGTTACGGGCAGGCCATGCGCAATGTTGTCCTGCCGCAAGCCATCCGCAACGTGCTGCCGGCCATCGGCAATGACTTTATATCCATGTTGAAGGATTCTTCATTGGTGTCCATTTTGGCGGTTAGGGATATCACCCAAATCGCGCGTTTGTATGCCGGGCACTCCTTCCGTTACCCGGAAGCCTATACGACACTCTCGGTGATGTATCTGACCATGACCATGCTGCTTTCGCTGCTGGTCAAATTGCTGGAAAGGCGGTTAGCGAACAATGGAAAATAACAATTCCTCCAACCTGGTAGAGATCAAGTCCGTCGACAAATGGTTTGGCGAACTGCAGGCCTTGGATAATGTCAGCCTGGACGTACCGGCCGGCAAGGTGATGGTGATCATCGGCCCCAGCGGTTCGGGGAAATCCACCTTGCTGCGCTGTATCAACTATCTTGAAACTCCCACCAATGGGCAGGTATGGTTCAATGGCGAAAAAATGAGCGGAGACCAAAAGGAGCTGAATCGCCACCGCGCCGAAATCGGGATGGTATTCCAGAGCTTCAATTTATATGCTCACCTCACGATCCTGCAAAACATCACCCTGGCGCTGAAGGTTGTTAAAAAACTGGATGAGAAAGAGGCTGAAACCTTGGCGATGGAACAACTCAAGCGGGTTGGAATTGCGGACAAAGCCGACAAAATGCCAGCCCAGATTTCCGGCGGCCAGCAGCAGCGCGCCGCGATTGCCCGCGCACTGGCCATGCGCCCAAAACTGATGCTCTTCGATGAACCGACCAGCGCTTTGGACCCGGAAATGATCAAAGAAGTGTTGGACGTTATGATGATGCTGGCAAAAGAAGGCAGCACCATGATCATCGTAACCCACGAGATGGGTTTCGCGCGCGCCGCAGCGGATGAAGTGATCTTCATGGATCACGGACGCATTGTGGAACGCAATACACCGGATGGATTATTCAACAATCCCACCAGTGACCGTACGAAATTGTTCCTGTCTCAAATCTTGCATAAATAATATCTCATGATGTCCCATGAATGCGCGGGGAATACGGCTGCGGCTGTGTTCCCCGCAGCACGGAAAGCGGGATGTCCCAAAAATATTCGTCATATTATTAATAACATGATATAAATCCTTATTCAAAACAGAGAAGGTTTCATTTCTTATGCGCAACGGCTCCTACCATTTTTACGGCGACAAATTCATTCTTCGGGTCAGCAACCGTGTTTGCATCAATTCGGAAGAATTGTTGACCAGTGAACCATTCATAACGTTTTTCAACGCATATCTGGAATCATTAAAAAGAAAACAATCCACATTATTAGGTATCTTTGCCGATAAGGACTTTTCAGAAAAGGACGTCAGCCTTTTACGGGAAACTTTGTATTATCTCAATTCCTTGCCGGCTGATAAAGTCATCAAACTGGTGGATGGTTCGCAAGTCTTTTTCCGCAATACGCTATTGTTGAACGAATTTGTGGAGCAATTCTATAATTACTGGCGCCGCATGCACCGCCTGGTGATCTGCGATTCGGTTTTTGACCGCCTGGATAAACGCCCTTACCGGACTTTCAACGACCTGGTGGAAAGCCTGATGCACCTGGTGCGCAGCACCTACCGCAATATCCAGGAAAACATCACCGGCAACCATCCCAAAATCTACCGCCAGGTGAGCGCCGGAGCGGAAGTCGGGGCAATTGCATTACCCTATAAATTGCAGTATCCCAATGAAAATTATAAGATGCTGGATGATATTTTTGTGATCCGGCAGGTGTTGATCTATCCACCTATGATCTTCAACACTCCGATGAATAAACGCAAGGGGGAATTTGCCCGTATCAACCAGAATCCGCTGGATGGTGTGCAATTGAACCCCAAGGAGTGGTTATGTTACCCTGCGCGGGTAGGTCCGTTGCTGATCGCCATTTATTTCCCGCTCAATCTCTTCGAGTTAGGTTTTTCACTTTCCAATCTGTTCGAGTTGGCCGATGAGGAAGACCTGAAACGCAAACCGGACGCGGTTTATATCTACGGTGCCCCGCTTGAGAACGCGCTTTCCGTGAATGGCAATGAGACCGTTTTCTACGACGACGAAAGGGATAATATCCTGATCGGTTCGGTGCCGTTGAAAAATGAGTTTGCCTATTTCGGTTACTTGAAGAAAATGATCCTGACCTTACACAACATCATCCGCATGAAGAGCGGCTATCTGCCTTTCCATGGCGCCATGATCAAGATCACCATGCGCGACAAGAAACCCTTCTCGGTATTGATCATAGGCGATAGCGGCGCGGGAAAGTCCGAATCGATCGAAGCTTTGCGCATCATTGCCAGCGAAGACCTGGAAGACTTGACCGTGATCGCGGATGACATGGGCTCGATCGACATGGATGAAAACGGCCGGTTGATCGGCTACGGCACGGAAATGGGCGCTTTCGTGCGCCTGGACGACCTGCAATCAGGCTACGCGCTGGGCCAGATCGACCGCACCATTATCATGAATCCCGACCAGGTCAACGCGCGCGTGGTTATGCCCGTCACCCGCTATGAGTACATCATGGAAGGCACACCCATCGACTGCGTGCTATATGCCAACAACTATGATGTGGTGGATGCCGCCCACCCCATCATCGAGCAATTCACGAATGCCAAAGACGCCCTGGATGTTTTTCGGCGCGGGGCTGTCATGAGCAAGGGTACCACCACGACCAGCGGTATTGTGGAAAATTATTTCGCCAACATATTCGGCCCGGTCCAATATCGGGACTTGCACGAAGGCCTGGCCCAAAAATATTTCCAGGACATGTTCGCCAAGGGCGTGTATGTGGGGCAGTTACGCACGCAATTGGGCGTCTCGGGGCAGGAGCAAAGCGGGCCGCAGCTTTCCGCTAAAGCTTTACTGGAAATGATCCAACAAAAAGCGCCCAGCGCCTAGGGTTTTCCTGACGGTTTGCCTTTTCCGATCAACTCATCCCGCTTGCGTCGGTACTGAATGACCGGCCCATCCCCGCTCAGCAGAATTTCGCCCATGCGGTGAGATGAGCGCAGCGGCCGCTGGGTGATCACCACGCGGCGATCCTGCCGTTCAATGATAAAGCTGCCCAATCGGCTTGAAAGGTGGAATAATTCCCGCAGGACAGGCACCTTGACTGATTTCTGATATGTGCGGATATAAAGGCGCGTATGCCCTTCGTCAACAGGAGCAAAGGCAATGGTGATGCGCATATCGCCGCTGATCCAGTTGTGCCAGATGTTGGGGAAGCGGAACTGCAAGAAGGGACGCCGCTGCGGCGGGGGCAGTTCCTCGGCTTTGCGCGCCGGGGTGCCGTCATCCAGGCGGTTATACACCCACAATTGCAGCAGGTCGCCGGTCAGCCTGACCTGGGGGCCATCGACCACCATGCGTCCGCCGCGCCCGATGGTGTTGTAATGGATGAAGGGCAGGTGCATCACGTCCAACTGGTTTTCGGCCATGCGGGAATAGTGCACGCCCCAGTGCTGGTGGAAGCTACGGTAACTCAGGCGAGGGTCTTCCAGCGGTTCGAAGAAAGCCGGCGGCTGCAGATTGGGTGTTGGCTCGCCCCAATAGATCCAGATCAGCCCGTGTGCTTCGTAGGTGGGGTAGGTTTGGACCTTGAGCGCCTTGGGAATCGGGCCGTTTTGGCCTGCGGCCGGCAGGTAACGGCATTGGCCGCTGGCGTCGTATTCAAAGCCGTGGAAGGGGCAGGCCAGGCGTTGATCACTGACCTTGCCCAGGCAGAGCGGGGCGCCCAGGTGCGGGCAGCGGTCGGCCATGCAGACCACCCGGCCATCGGCCTGCCGCCAGACCACCAGCTTCTCGCCCAGGCGGGTTACGCCCAACGGCCGGCGCCGTCCCACTTCGTTCGATTCCAAAATGACGTACCACTGGTTTCGAATCATCGTCAGTCTCCTCGCTCATTCTCAGGCAGAAACCCTGGCAGGCTGCTGGTTTCAGGGTTTCCCTATTGGGTGGGCGCACCGGCTGCCCGATAAGCGGCTAAGGCGCGCTGGCGCGCTAGGCGATGTTCCACGATGGGGGCGGGGTAGTCTTTTTCGATGATACAGCCGGCGCGCTGCTGCAGGTCGATGGCCATGCGCCAGGGTTGGTGGATGAAAGCGTCAGGCACCTGTTCCAACTCCGGCAGCCATTGCCGGATATAGCTTCCCTGGGGGTCGAATTTTTGCCCTTGCAGCAC
>CALGUJ010000007.1 GCA_937902055.1 uncultured Pelolinea sp. | reverse complement strand
ACTGGTTGGCGAATACGGCTTCGCCCTCGTCCACCTCGCCGTTGGCGTTGCTGTCGTTGAACCAGTACGGATACTGATCCGCCCACAAGAGCGGCTGGGAGAGCTGGCTGGACGCATACTGCTGCATGGCGCGGTATAACACGCCGCGCATGCCTTCGATCTCGTAAAAAATTCCCTCGACCTGGCCGTCGCCGTCATAATCCACTTTCGAAACAGTGACGTCGCGGTAATCGGTGTAGCCGGTCACGTTGGAATGGCAGGCGGCGCACAGGTTGTCATCGTCGCCATAATCCTGGCGGGTGTGGAGCGAATGCGGATCGTGGCACTGGGTGCAGGTTTGCACGCCGTTGGCATGCAGGAAGCGCCCGGCATAGGATTTGCCTTCGTACTGGAAACCGCTCTCGGCCTCCGCGCCCATTTGGGTGGCGGCCGCGAAAGCGTAATGCGGGGCGGCGAACGCGGCGTCCGCGATCAGCTCATCATCGCTGTAATCTTTCACTGCGGTGCTCACGTCGGCGCCCGCGCCCGTTCCGCTGTGGCAGGAACCGCACAGGGCGTCGGGATTGCCCATGGTTACCTGGACCCCGGAGGGGAAGTCCGCGGCCTGCAGCGCGTCCGCTTTTTCGTTATGGCAGACTTCGCAGGTGATCACAGAATTGACCGCCGCGGGAGCGTCCACGGCCAGCCCGGCGCTGCTATCCTGGCCGAGAAAATCGAGGAACCCGTCCCCGCTGTGGCACTTGGCGCAGTTGACCGGCACCACCGGCGGTTCGTCCTCGTTCCAGTGCGTGAAAGCCTCGGCGGAGGCATCGGCATGGGCCGATCCCCACCAATCAATGCTCACTTCCTGCACGGAACGCGCTTCTGCGGCCTGACGGGCAACGTAGATATACCAGCCAGCCAGCGCGGCAACGATTATTAGAATTGAAAGGATAAAAGTACGATTTTTCATGAATACCTCCAAGGTTGTAAGCCGGACAGCCTAGGGGCTGTATCCACAAGCCTTTCACCGGCTCGCTGCCGGGAAAGCGTTAAATCTTATCTTCAGTATAACTGATTTGAAATTAATTTAACAGTGAAAAAATTATTCTTCAATTGAAAAATCATCGATTCAGCCTTAGTTGTGATTGAATCGATGCCCTCCAAGCAGTACAATGATTACAGGAGGAAATATCAATCAAGGAAACCATTCCAGCGCATCGATAAAAGCAATTTTCTAGAAATTCCTCCGGTTGCCGCCAGGCAACCTTAAAGATTGGCTTTTTTCAGGAGGTGATCGCAATGAAAGAAGCACTTTTACCGATCCTGATCCAGGATCCGATCCTCAAAAATCACAAGAGAATCATCGAAGGCTTTGAAGCCAGGCGGGATTTCTTTTTGGACGGCCCGCTCACCGATACAGTGGCGATCCTGGACTTCGACCCGCTCAGCAGCGCGCTGGACAAGAGAGCCCATTTCAATAAAGGGAAGATCGTAGGATGGTTCGAGGATGATCGCAAGCGCAAGATCCGCGACTACACCAAGGAAGAAATCTATTCACCGGCCTTCATGCAAGCCAGCGTCTTCGCCACTGTGCTGAAAACGCTGGATCTGTTCTACAAAAAGAAGGATCCATACAGCCGCAGCGGAGAATCGACAAAAACCGGCAAATCGGCAGGGAATCAGAATTCAGTTGAATATGGGGAAAATTGCCTGGGGCGTCCCCTGACCTGGGCGTTCAACGCGCCCCAATTGCTGGTCATCCCGCGCGCCGGGGAGATGGCCAACGCATACTACCAGCGCGATTCTCACAGCCTGCAATTCTTCTACTTCCCCCTGGAAAAGAAACCGGACAAAATCATCTATTCGTGCCTGTCGCGCGATATCGTGGCGCACGAGACCGGACACGCCATCATCGACGGCATCGCGCCGCACCTGATGGACGCGGCCTCCCCGCAATCGCTGGCCATCCATGAAGCCCTGGCGGACATCATCGCCATGCTGGTGGCGTTTACCAGCCGCGAACTGACTTCCCGCATACTCAATAAACAGAATGGCTCCATCAAGGGCGTCAGCGCGATTTCGACCATTGCCGAGGAATTCGGGCAGGCTTGCGGCCATCGGGATGGACTGCGCAATCTGGTGAATCAAAAGAACCTGAATCCCAAGGATCATCAGAACGGTGTGTGGCGCGCGGAACCGCACGCATTGAGCGAAGTGTTGAGCGGCGCGTTATTCAACCTGATGGTGAACATCCACGAACAGCTCACCGACGAACTGAAAGAACAACCGTTTTATCAAAAGAGAAAAAAACCGCGTTATTCAGCGTCCGGCTTTGCCTTGCAGAAAGCCATCAACCGCTTCGTGCGTATGACCTTCCGCGCGCTGGATTACCTGCCCGTGGGCTGCGTGTCATTCTGCGATTACGGGCGCGCCATGATCGCCGCGGACAAGATCGCTTATCCCAACGACTCCAAGATGCGCAACTGGATTCGGGAAGAATTCCTGAAACGATCCATTATCACAACTATCGGCGATCTCGCGCCGATCGTTAAACCGCGGCGCCTTTCTTTAGGAAAAGTAAAAACAGCCGAGCTTTACGCCAGCGATTGGGTCGCCTACGAATACGCCAACGCCCACCGCAGTCTGCTGGGCATTCCGCCGGGTATTCCCTTTCAAGTGCACCCGCGACTGGACGTCGTGAAACAATACGATGACGGCCGGACAGTGCACGAGTGCATATTCAAAGTATCCTGGGAACAGGAAGAGGAGAATCCGGTTTATCCGACCCTGCCGTCCAAACGCAAAGTGACGGTGGGCAGTACGGCGGTTTACGATTGGGAAAGCGGCCGGCTGCTGACCCTGCTTTCCAACGCCAGGCCGCCGGAAAAACTGGCGGATGCCAGGCGGGAAATTTACTTCACCCGCGAGATTCACGAAAACCGAAAAAGCGATTACGACACGCAAAAGCAAGACCGGGACGCTTTTATCCGGGAATTAATGGAGCAAGGCGCGCTGCGCTTCGGCGCGCAGGCGCTCGGCCCAGATGGCAAACCTATGCCATCGGTGATCCGCGGCGAGGTAGTCAACGATGTGATGAAATTGCAGAATACCTTTAATTACTTGCACATCGCGGAGGTGGAATGATGGATACGCTGCGAGTTCGCGTGTACAACGTCCGTTTCGGCGACGGCATCCTGCTGACCATCCCTGACAGGGATAAAAAGGGAAAGATAACCGAAAGGCACATCCTGATCGACGTCGGCAACGCCCTGAATAAGGACGGCGGTGCGGATAGCGTATTCAAACCGGTGGTTGCCGATATTGTGAAGGAATTGGATGGCAGGCCGCTGGACCTCTATATCATGACGCACGAGCACATGGATCACATCCAGGGCTTGCCTTACGCGGAGCGGTATTTTTATACGGAGAGCGAGAGCCAGCTGAAGGATTTGCTGAATACCCAATACGCCTGGCTGACGGCTTCGGCGGCGGAGAATTATCGCGATACCCATCCGAAAGCGCAAAAGGCCGAACTGAATTTCAAACGGGATTACAACGCCATCAACAGCTTCATTCACTCTCCCATCTATATGGAAGGAATCAGTTCGCAGCAATTGGCTTATCTGGAAACACTGCTGGCGATCAACAACCCCAGAAGCTCGCAGGACAACGTGGATTACCTGAAAAAATTAGCCAGGCACACCTATTACGTCTACCGCGGGGTGAAGCTGGGCCGCAAGCATCCTTTCAAAGAAACCAAATTCGAGATCTGGGCGCCGGAGGAGGATAGCTCGGTATATTACGGCAATTACCAATCCCCGGCGCTGGGGATGGCCGCCGAAGAAGCCGTCACAGAAAAAGTTGCCTGGCAGGACTGCTGCCCGCCGGCGGGGGTGGACGCCAACGCCTTTTACAACCTGATCGAGGCGCGCCGGCAATGCGCGGAAAGCCTGCTGGCGATCGACAAGGCCGAGAACAATACCAGCGAGGTGTGCTGCATCGAATGGCGCGGCTGGCGGCTGCTCTTTACCTGCGACGCGGACAACAAGAGCTGGAAGATCATGCGCGACCAGGGCCAATTGCACGCGGTGGAATTCCTCAAGGTCAGCCATCACGGCAGCCACAACGGCACCCCCGGCGAGAGCATCCTGGATGCGATCCTGCCGAAACGCGCTGCCAAAGGCAAAGGAAGGCGCGCGGCCGTGTCCACCTGGCGCGGCACCTATTCCGGCGTGCCGGACGCGGCAACCATCAAGCGGTTATATGATCCCGCCGTCGCCGGCCTGCAGCCGCGCTGCGACCAATTGACGATGGTCAACGA
>CALGUJ010000006.1 GCA_937902055.1 uncultured Pelolinea sp. | reverse complement strand
ACCATGAACATGTATGCCGCCGATCGCTTCATGGACATGTACGATATCGAAGCGCACATCGCCTCCATCCGCAAAGTTTACAAGAAAAAGAAAGACTTGATGCTGGATGCCATTAGTGAATTCTTTCCCGCGCAGGTCAGCGCCACCAATCCACAGGGCGGCTTGTTCACCTGGCTGACTTTTCCCACACACATCGACGCTGCGGCATTGATGCGGGAACGGGTGCTGCCGGAGGCCAAAGTTGCCTACGTCCCGGGGGCGGCTTTCTTCCCTGCGCAGGCGGAGCAAAACCATTGCCGCATGAATTACTCCTGCATGCCTGAAGAAAAGATCGTGGATGGCATTCACAAATTGGGTGACATCCTGAAATCCGTTCAATGATGAGATAGATCGGGCTTTTTGTTTACGAACTTTGATTTATGATCAAGATTATAATGATACAAAATCAATCCTATTTATCTTCAATCAGGAGAAATTGCCATGCATGAAATGACCAAAGCCAATCTCGAAGCTGCCTTTGCCGGTGAAAGCCAGGCGCACATGAAGTATCTCATTTTCGCCGATCAGGCTGAAAAGGACGGATACCCGAATGTGGCCCGTGTTTTCCGCGCCAACGCTTTCGCGGAGCAGGTTCATGCCACCAGCCACTTCAAGGTGATGCAGAAGCTCGGTGAAACTTCAGCCAACCTGCAAACCGGTATCGAGGGCGAGACCTTTGAGGTGGAAGAAATGTATCCCGCTTATAACGCCGTGGCGGAGCTGCAGGAAGAGCGCGGCGCGGTGCGTTCCACCAAATGGGCGCGCGAGGCTGAAATGGTGCACGCGGAAATGTACAAGGAGGCCAAAAAAGCCGTGGAAAGCGGCCGGGATGCCTCCGGAGAACAGGTGTACGTTTGCCCGGTGTGCGGTTGGACCGGGGTCGGCGAGCCGCCGGATAATTGCCCGCTGTGCAACGCGAAAAAGGAACTCTTTAAGATTTATTAAAGTTCAAACAGGCAAAGAGGCAGTCGTTTTCACGACTGCCTCTTTTTTTTCGGAAAAAAACATCTGGTTCTGAAAACTGTAATCCATGTAGAGTATGTCGCCCGCTTGGATTTCCTTTAAGCCCGGTTATGGAGCAAACAACCTGGACAGCATTCATAACAGAACCACTCACCCGCGTGTGGTTTTTCTGCGCTTCGGTTCTATTCAGGGACTTGACAAATCCCCATCCGTTATTTATAATGTTTCTAATTATAGAATCATTATAATATTGGTAAACCGTAATGAATAATCCCACTGAATTGATCGATGCCTTGCAGAAAAGCGGTTTGCGGCTCACACCCCAACGGATCGCAATCTGCAAAAAACTGGCCGAGACAGACGAACATCCGACCGCGGCGGTGATCTACGAAAGTATCAAGCCGCAATATCCTTCTCTGTCCCTCGCGACGGTTTATAACACGCTTGAAGTGCTCGTTGCACATGGCAAAGTAAACGTGTTGGGGGATGCCGGGGACGGCAAAGTACATTTCGACGCGGATACCAAACCGCACATCAATCTGGCCTGCCTGGAATGCCACCGAATAATCGATTTCAGTTCGGATTTCGTTATGCAGATGAACGAGGAGATCAAAAAGAAAGCCGGCTACGATTTCCTCGGTTCACGCCTGATTTACTACGGCGTTTGTCCGGAATGCCAAATGAAAAAATCGAAAAATCAAAATTAAATAAGGAGAACAAAAATGGATACAGTAGTTGAAAAAACCGTCGTTTCTTTGCCGCGCATCGGCGACCGCGCGCCCGAATTCAAAGCCGTGACCACGCAGGGAGAAATCAATTTCCCCAACGATTACAAAGGCAGTTGGGTGATCCTGTTCAGCCACCCGGCCGATTTCACCCCCGTGTGCACCTCTGAATTCATGACCTTTGCGAGCATGGAAGAAAAATTCGCCAAAGCCAATACAAAATTGGTCGGTCTGTCGGTTGACGGTTTATACAGCCACATTGCCTGGCTGAGAACCATCAAGGACAAGATCGAATACAAGGGCATGAAAAATGTCGAGGTGAAATTCCCGTTGATTGAAGATATCACCATGGAAGTTGCGCACAAATACGGCATGATCCAACCCGGCGAAAGCAACACCAAGGCCGTCCGCGCCGTCTTTGTGATCGACCCCAACGGCATCATCCGCACCGTGATCTATTATCCGCTCAGCCTCGGCCGCAACTTTGAGGAATTGTACCGGGTCGTTGTTGCCCTCCAAACAGCCGATGCTTTCTCCGTCGCCACGCCCGCCGATTGGCAACCGGGTGATGAAGTCATTGTCCCGACCGCCGGTTCGTGCGGCGTCGCCAAGGATCGCATGGAAGGCAAGGCCGGTGAGATGCATTGCTATGACTGGTTCTTCTGCACCAAGAAATTGGACAAAGAAACCGTCTTCAAGAAAATTCTAAAGAAATAGCGTTCCATCGCTAGAGACGCCTTCCCGGTCGGGAAGGCGTCTCTTTTTCTTCGACCAATCATCTCTCCTTAAACCTCAGTCTTCGTCTAGCGATTGGCTGCCCCGGCAAAATACGCGATCGGTGAATTCAGCCGAATCGGAACAGGTACAGGAATCCTGCAAATTCAAAATCGTACCGGGTTGGTTTTTATTTTGGAATTTTTACTACATCAAAACGCCGAAAAAACACTAGCTGTTCCCGGCTGAAACCGCAAACAGGAGGATTGTTTCCACTCAGCCCTTTTCGTATAATAAATATAAGAATCTTGGAGGGTTGAGATGAGCCGTAAGTTGACCTGTGATAAATTGACACGCCGTCAATTCCTCAAAGCCGGCGGAATCGGGCTGCTGGGTGTCGCAGCCGGGTGTGGCCAGGGCAAATTGCTGTCTTCAATTTCAACAACCGAAGCGTTCGCCTCGGCCGCTTCGCCGGAATTGGCGGCCGATACGATTTTTTTGAATGGCAAAGTACTCACGGTCGATAAAGCCAATTCGGAGGCGCAAGCCGTGGCGGTCAAAGACGGCTTTATCCAGGCAATCGGGTCAGACAGGGACCTCGCGCCCCTGGTTGGCGAAAAAACGCAAATGATCGATTTGGATAATAAAGTCGTTTCGCCCGGGTTCATTGATCCGCACGTGCATTTCCGTGTGATCGGTTTGGATTATCTGTATTTCCAGCCGTTCCTCCCACCCGACGTTAAAGATGTCGCGTCGCTGCAGGCGGCCATCGCTGAAGTCGCAAAGAGCAAACCGCAGGGGGAATGGATCCAGGGATATTTTCTGGTATTAACGGACAATATGTTCCCCAATCGGTACGAACTGGACGCTGCTGCGCCCAATCATCCGGTTTGGGTCATGCACATCGGAGGCCACTGGGGCTGCGCCAATTCAGCGGCAATCAAACTGGCCGGGATCACCGCCGCCACCCCTGACCCGGTCGGAGGCATCATCGAGAAAGATGAGTCCGGCGAACCCAGCGGGATTTTTTATAATCACCGCGCCATGGACGTGCTCCGGCGTGTTGCGCCGCCCATCACCTACGAAACGCTCACCCAGGCCATCCTGAACACCCAGCCGGTCATGGCGGCTTGCGGAGTCACCAGCTACCAGGATAACAACGTGCGCGGGTTGGACCAATTCAAGGCTTACCAGGACCTGGCCAAGCAAGGCAAACTGTACCTGCGCTCCTCGCTTTTTTTAACGCTGGAATGGCCGGAAGATATCGAGAAAGTCGACCAGGTCGAATATTATCAGGACGATTTCTCGCGAGTGGCGGGTTACAAGTTTCTGATCGATGGACAGGTTCCCACTGCCTATTGCCACCAACCGCATAATGGCACTTCCTGGGACATGCCTACCTGGGATCCGGATAATTTCAAATCGGTCGTCCGCTCCCTACACGATACCGGATTGCAGATCTGCACGCATTGTGTCGGCGATGCTGCGGCTGACCTCGCGCTGGATGCCTACGAAGCCGCCATGAACGCAAACCCCCGCTCCGATCCCCGCCACCGCCTCGAGCACCTGGTTCTGACCACCAGCGCCGCCACGCAGAGAATGCGCGACCTCGGCGTGATCGCCAGCGCCAACCCGCATTTCATCTACGTGGCTGGGGATAGCTACGCGAATAATTTCGGTGAAAATAGGATCGATCGAATCATTGTCACGCGCGAATGGCTCGATAACGGTGTGCACCTGACCATCGGTTCGGATGCCCCCAGCGTGCCCTTCCATCATCCCCAGGCAACCATGGCGGGCGGGATGAGCCGCTTGACCTTCAACAAAAACGTGATCGGCTCCGATCAATGCCTGACCTTCTCGGAAGCCTTGCGCGCCCATACCATCGAAGCGGCGTATGCCGCCCATGAAGAAAATATTAAGGGCTCGCTGGAACCCGGCAAGCTGGCTGACCTGGTGGTTTGGAATGAAGATCCCTCCCGCCTGCGCATCGGCGAGCTGTTTGCCACCACAACCGTCGCCATGACCATGGTCGGAGGGAAAATTGTCCATCCTGCTTGAGTATTTTCGTGGTTTTAAAAAAATAGAATTCGTATTCGCTATTTTTCTTGGGGTATAATGCCGGCTATCATTTGCACATCTTGCCATCTTTCGAGCGCATTTGAAATCAACAGGCTGGGAAAATCGATCTTGTTGCCTGAAAACACGGAGAAAATGAATCATGAGTGAAAATAAAAATCAAATGACCAATTCGGCTGCGCCGATGAATCCGGTTGTGGATTGGATCGTGCGGTTGGTTAAAGGCGCGCTGGTCGGCATCGGCGCCATTGTTCCCGGTCTCTCGGGCGGCGTGCTGGCGGTGGTGTTCGGGATTTACGAACCCATGCTGCGTTTCCTGGCCAACATCCGCGTCAAGTTTTTGGAGAACGTGCGTTATTTCCTGCCGGTGGGCATTGGCGGCGTGGTCGGCGTGGTGGCATTCTCCGCGGTGGTGGATTTCGCTTTCACGTACTATCCCGCCCAGTTCACCTGGTTGTTCATCGGTTTCATTTCGGGAACCTTCCCTTCCCTCGTCAAGACCTCCGGCAAACAGGGGCGCAAGACCTGGCATTGGTTCCTGCTGGCGGCGATCGCGGTCGGGACGTTCTATTACATGCATTGGATGGAGACTATCCAGAATGTCACCCTTGCGCCCAACGTCTGGTTGTGGCTGTTGAGCGGTTTGTTGATGGGCCTCGGCCTGGTTGTGCCCGGCATGAGCCCGTCCAATTTCCTGATCTATCTTGGCCTCTATCAGCCCATGGCCGCCGGTATCAAATCGCTTGATTTCGGCGTGCTCATTCCCATCATCATCGGCGTGGTGGTGTGCATCGTGCTGCTGGCCAAGTTCTTCTCGTGGTTGTTCCGCAAAGCCTACGCCTTCATGTATCATTTCATCCTCGGCATCGTAATCGGCTCCACCGCCGCCATCATCCCGGGCGGCGTTTCCGGCTGGACCATCGCGGTATGCGCAGGTATGTTCGCGCTGGGCGCGGCGGCTTCCTTCGCGCTGGCCAAACTGGATGAGAAGCACCCCCACGAATCGCTATTTGATTAATCCGGATTTCCACAAAAGGATTGCAGAAAAGACTGCTTGGAAATTCAGGCAGTCTTTTTCTAATGACAATTTTTAGAACATATATGCTATAATATAATATGTAAAGAATTCTTGCATAATTGACTGATTCAATCCGGAGAAAACCTATGCCCGCAAAAAATGCCAATTCCGCCCAGCCCGAAATTCCCGAGCAGCCTTCCCACAAAACCGACGAAGCGCGTAAAGCCGTGCTCAGCAGAGCGTTGGACGATATCACCAAGCGCTACGGCGAAGGATCCATCGTGCGCCTGGGCGAGGCGCGCCACCTGGAAGTGGCCGCCATCCCCACCGGCTCCATCTCGCTGGATATCGCCCTGGG
>CALGUJ010000005.1 GCA_937902055.1 uncultured Pelolinea sp. | reverse complement strand
TTGACCATGGCCTGCGCGGCGTTGGAACCCCGCATCAAGCGAGCGGCTCCGGTTTACCCTTTCCTGAGCGATTACAAACGCGTATGGGAGATGGACCAGGCCAGGGACGCTTACAAAGAATTGCAGGAATACTTCCGGCACTTCGATCCCAACCATAAAAAAGAAGATGCGATCTTCGAAAAACTGGGATATATCGACATCCAGCACCTGGCAAGCCGCATCCGCGCCGATGTCCTTTGGGGTATCGGCTTGATGGATACGGTGTGTCCACCATCCTCGCAATTCGCGGCCTATAACAAATTGACCGCCAGGAAAAGCATGGAAATCTACCCGGATTTCGCGCACGAGAACCTGCCGGGATTCGCGGATAAAACTTTTCAGTTCATGCTGGGTTTATAACGAACAAACGCGATCGCTGGAATAAACCAAATTCAATCACCTTACAATGTAAGGTGAATTTTTTATAATCTTTAGGGGTTTTCAATAACTGCGTGAACTACTATAGAACTTTGATGCAAGGATATATAACTCCCGTTGCCGGTAACATTTTTTATCCAAACTCCAGCCTGTTGATATACAATTGGAAATATATTATTTTCACATATCTTTTGCCAGGGAACCCCTCTGGCGATGGCGAAAAGTATATTGCCGGAAAACTCGGAATCGCGGAAATCATCAAGGAAATAGTCGCCGGCAAGGTCAGAAAATCCTTCGGGGCTAATATTGTCTTCGTCAACATTTTTATTATGCAGCACGGTCATTGAGAGAATCAGCAAGAGAGTACGGTGGCACTGCTATGTATAAATGAAAAGGAATTATTAATGAACTATACTGGCAACTACCGTAAGATACCTTTCCCGGACAACCGCAACCTGGTTATCGACGTCGTCACATTAGGAAAATTGAAACATCATACTCCGATCCTGTTTGAAGTGGATGTTACGCGGGGTCGAGACCTCATTCGTAAATACAAACAGCAAACTGGCATTCCAATTTCCTTTTCCGGTTGGATGGCGAAATGCATTGCGATGGCAGTCAGCGAGCATCCTTATTTGCAGGCACTAAAGTGGGGAAAGCGGACGTTGATACTATTTGAAGAAGTGGACATTCTGATCACAGTCCAAAAACAAATGGAAAATAGTGAAATCCCCCTTCCATATATCATCAGGAAGGCTAATCTTAAAACCGTTCACGAAATCAATGATGAAATCAGGTCAGCGCAAGAGCAAAACGTCTCCACCTCGGACATGGTTCTGGGGAATAACCCCTGGTTTTCGAAGATCTATCAACGACTGCCCAAATTCTTCCGCCTTTCGTTCGGCAGATTAGTCTTGAACAACCCATTTCAGGTCAAACAGAATAGCGGGACAATCGGATTAAGCTCAGTCGGAATGATTGGCAACTTTAATGGGTGGGCAATTCCTGAAGGCCCCCTGCCACTTCAATTTGGATTAGGAAGCATTTCAAAAAAACCGTGGGTAGTCCATGACAAAATCGAGATCAGGGAAATCCTCAATATCGCTTTTGTATTTGATCATGATATTGTGGATGGGGCACCGGTCATCCGCTTCACAGCACGCCTGACTGAGTTGATTCAAAATGGAGAATACCTGGATTCCTAATTCTCCTTTCGTTCACTTCCCGACCCCCGATCCCGATTTCCAATGGGTAAAAATAATTACGACTTACATTTCCAAATAATCAAGAAAGAATCTCTGAATGCCGGGCGTCTTCAAGGATTCATTGTTGATATAAAATTGATGAAGGTATTTATTTATGTATTGTATTCTTTTCAAATAGCATAGCGAACTTACTAACAGCAAAGGAGTACCATCAATGAGCAGGACCGAACTTATCGAAGCAGCGCGCGGCGACCGGCCGCTGGATCTAGTCATCAAGAACGTCAACCTGATCAATGTTTTCACCTGCGAAATCTATCCGGCGGACATCGGCATTTACGGGGAGCGTATTGCCCTGGTTGCACCGGCAGGCAGTTTCAAACTGGAAGCCAAACAAGTGCTGGATGGCAGCGGTAAATGGGCTTCCCCCGGTTTCGTGGATACCCACCTGCACATCGAGAGCAGCATGGTGACCCCGGCTAATTATGCCGCGGCCGTGCTGCCTCTGGGCACCACCACCGCCGTCATCGACCCGCATGAGATCGGCAACGTGCTGGGCATGCAGGGTATCCGCTACATGGTGGAGGCCAGCGAAGGCCTGCCGCTGCGCGTGTATATCGCCGTCCCCACCTGCGTGCCGGCCGTGCCCGGCAAGGAATCCGCC
>CALGUJ010000004.1 GCA_937902055.1 uncultured Pelolinea sp. | reverse complement strand
ACTCCGGGCAGCTGCCGATGTCGCTCAACACCAGCGCCAGCCCCATAGCCAATCCTTGCAGACCGGCCACCGGCATGGAATCCAGCAGCGAGGGCATCAATAAAATATCGCTCTCGCTCATCCGGCGCATGACCTCCTGCGGATTGACCCAGCCGGTCAGGCGAATGCGCCCCTGCAGGCCGTTGGCGCTGATGGCAGTTTTAACTTCTGCCATTTGCGGGCCGTCGCCCAACATGACGCAATCCCAATCCAGCTCCTTCAGGCGCGCCAGCACCTGCGGCACCGCGATGGCGTTCTTTTCGGGTGAAAAACGGCCCGCGTACAGGATGCGCGGCGGCCGGGATGGATCAAAAGCGCCTGGCCGGCAGGCGTTTGTGTCGATGCCGTTGGGGATGACCTGTATATTCACCGGGTAATGCTGCAGGGCAAAGCGGCGCGTCTGTTCGCTGACCGAGATCACCGCGGCGGCATTCTTCCAGAATGGCCGCGTGAAGGGCAGCACGTAACGGAACCAGCGGTCGGTCTTTTGGGGTGCCCCGCCGGGCACGTCGCCGCCGTGGGCGGTGATGATGTAAGGTTTACCGGTCAGGAGCGCGAGCGCCCAGGCAGCCGCACCGGCCGGCACGGCGAAATGCGCGTGGATCAGGTCGGGATTTTCCGCGCGGATGATGCGCAGGCCGCGCAGCGTGCTGCGGATGATAAAGCAGGCCATGGTCATGAATCCGGCGCGATAGGATTGGTTGCGGCAGGAGGGGACGCGCTCGATGCGCAAATAGCCCTGTTCTTCGATGCGGGGCAGATCGCCGTAAAGCGCCGTCAGGATGTGGACGGAATGGCCGCGGGCGGCCAATTGGGAGCAGATATCCGCCACCACCTGGCCGCCGCCTCCGCCGATGGGTGGGTATTCGTGGGAAATCACCAGGATTTTCATGGCATCGGTCGGCTGTCTACTAACCGGTTTTTCGGGGTTTGCCGTTCAGGATCTCGCGGATGATGTAAACCGGTTTCTTTTGGGATTCGTGATAGGTGCGCGCCAGCAGTTCGGCGATCAGGCCCATCAGGATGGCTTGAAAACCCATGATCCCCAACATCACCGCGATGGTGAACAGCGGCGATGCGAAAGGCGAGGGTTTGTTCACCGCCACGAAGCGGCGGATGCCCAGGAACAGCAGGGAGAAGAAGCTGACGATGATCAACGCCAGGCCGCCGCCGCCGAACACGTAAATGGGCTTGCTGGCGAAACTGGTCAGGAACTTTACGGTCACCAGGTCTAAAATGACTTTGAAGGTGCGCTCCAGGCCGTACTTGGCTTTGCCATACTGGCGCGCGTGGTGATGGACCTTCACCTCGGTGATCTTGGCGCCCACTGACCAGGCGTAAACGGGTATAAAACGATGCATCTCGCCGTACAGGCGGAAGCCGATGATCACCTCGCGCCGATAGGCCTTGAGCGTGCAGCCGTAATCGTGCAGGTGCACGCCGGTCACCCAGGAGATCAACCCGTTGGCCATGCGCGAGGGCAGCGTGCGGGTGATGAAGTTATCCTGGCGGTCGTAACGCCATCCGCTGACCACGTCGTAGCCTTCATTGATCTTGGAAACCATCAGCGGGATGTCGGCCGGATCATTTTGCAGGTCTGCGTCCAGCAGGATGACCACGTCGCCTTTGGATTGGTCGATGCCTGCCGCCAGGGCGGCGGTTTGGCCGAAATTGCGGCGCAAAACCACCGCTTCCACTTTATCGGGGTTTTTCTTGACCAACTCCCTGATCTTGTCCAGGCTGTGGTCTTTGCTGCCGTCGTCCACCAGGATCAATTCCCAGGGAAGGTTGAGCGGTTTGACCGACCTATCGATGGCTTCGTACAGGAGGTCGATGTTGTCTTCTTCGTTGAAAATCGGCACAATGATCGAGAGCATGCGGATGCCGCTCTGTTGTTCAGTTGAAAAAGCGCCAGGGTTCGCGCTGTTCTCTTTGCCTTTTCGATTCAAAATACCGCTCCCGATTTCGTTTGGAGGTGATGGTGCGAGAGGATTATAACATGCGCTACCGGGCGTGTTTTTTGCGGACTTTGGCGCTCACCCAGTCGAATAACAACCCGCCGAAGATAATGGCGAACCCGATGCCGCCCAACAGGCGCACCATCGGCCAGAAATTCATGCGGTGCATGTCGGCGTAATAACGGCTGAGGTACCACTGGATAAAGAACGCGATGTAGACCGCTTCCAAAGCCAGCAGGCGCCACAACCAGGGCGAGCGCCGCTCCAGCGTGGTCAGATATGCCCAGGCGGCCGGGATCAGCATCCAGATCAGGAAAATGGAACGGTAGCGCGGGTTATCCCATTGGTCGCCGCCGGCGCGCGCCGA
>CALGUJ010000003.1 GCA_937902055.1 uncultured Pelolinea sp. | reverse complement strand
GCAGCAATGCGGCTGGCTGAGCGACCGGTACGGTTTGGTCTGGCAAGTGGTGCCGATGCCCATGTTTGCCCTGATCCAGGGACCGGAAACCGCCAAAGCGGAGCGCGCCATGCAGGCCATGCTGCAAATGGTCAAACTGGATCTTGGCGAGCTGCAGCGCGCCTACGATGGCGCTTAGCCTGCGCTTTCCGCCGCGAAATTTTTCGAAATCAGAAAATAAGGGATGGTCAGTTGGGTGCGTCTGGCTTGATTTTTATATAATCAAGCCAGACGAAAATTCTCACTGTTTCATATTTTGTCAGGAGAAAACCCATGCCCGCTGCTCCATTTCCTGTTGCGCAGCGTGACCGCCGGCTGACGCTGTTTGCCTGGGCGGTGACCGCGCTGATCAGTATTCTGCCTGAGATTCTTTTCAATGAATTCGGGCAGACCATTCCAAACTGGCTGACCACGGCAAAAATGGGCCTGCTGGCTGTGCTGGCGCTGATCAGCCTGTACTGGCCGCGCCTGGCCGGGCTGCGCGCTTTTTTTATTGCGATGCTGGCGTTTTTTGCTTTTTCAGAAGCGCGCCTGCGCATTGACTTCACCCTGCCCTGGCTGCAAAAGTTGTTCGGCAGTACGGCCTTTGATGCGCGCATGCAGGCGGAGCAAACCGGTAAACTGGCGCTCTCCCTGGCGATGATCTTGATTTTGTTGCTGCTGGGCTTTAAGCGGCGTGAATTTTTCCTGACGCGCGGCGCGTGGCGTACGCCGATCACCCCGGTGCGCTGGCTAGGCTTTCCGAAAGCGGATGCCTGGCTGGTATTCGGGCTTCAATGGGGTCTCTATATTGCGCTGGGCCTGGTGGCGGCCCAATATTTCTTCCTGCGGCCGGATGGTGTACAGCTGCGGGCTGCGCTTAGCATGCTGCCTTCTATTCTTTTTTACGCTGCGCTGAACGCTTTCAATGAGGAAATGACTTTTCGCGCGCCGATGCTGGCCACCCTTGAACCGACCGGGGGCAGCTTGCATGCCTGGTGGATGAGTGCGTACTTTTTCGGGATTGCGCATTATTTTGGCACGCCGGGCGGTTTGGCGGGGGCTGTTCTATCGATTTTCATGGGCTGGATGTTGGGAAAAGCCATGCTGGAAACCCGCGGACTGCTGTGGGCCTGGTGGATGCATTTCCTCAGTGATGTGGCGATCTTTTCCTTTTTAGCGATGAGCCTGAATTAAGACGTCGTCCCGTATAAACCGGGCACCGCATAGTTGGAGTGATTGGAACACCTTGTTTCAAATTGCGGGCGAGTTTCTGAATCAATCTCAAAGCGCGTAAGTTTTCGGCTCTGGTCTGGCTGGCTGCTGTATGCCACGATTGATGCCGCCCAGAGAGAAGGTATGAATCACCGTTCAGGCTGGGCGTTGAGTGACACGCTCTGGCAAAAAGAATAAAACCGGCCGCTGTTTTAAGCGGCCGGTTGCAGCGTATCAATTGGATTGATATTGCCAGGGTGTCCGAAAAACGCCTTACGCGCCTTTTTCCTCGGGTTCATCCACGTGAATATGCAGTTCTTTAAGCTGTTTTTCGGTGGCCGGGGAGGGTGCGTTGGCCATCAGGTCGCGGGCAGCCTGGTTCTTGGGGAAGGCAATTACCTCGCGGATATTAGGCTCATCGGCCAGCAGCATCACCAGACGGTCAATGCCGGGGGCAATGCCGCCGTGCGGCGGCGCGCCGTACTCGAAGGCCTCCAGCATATGGCCGAATTTGAGTTGGATATCCTCGTCTTTGAGGCCGAGCAGTTGGAAGATCTTGAATTGAATATCGCGGCGGTGAATACGAATTGAGCCTGAGGCCAGTTCGTAGCCGTTGCAGACCATATCGTAGGCGTCTGAAAGGATTTCTGCCGGGTTGGTGTCGAATTTAGGCAGGTCTTCCAGCTTGGGCATGGTGAAGGGATGGTGGGCGGCATCCCATTTCTGGTCTTCCTCTTTCCATTCGAACATGGGGAAATCCACTACCCAGGCAAAGGCCATCACGCTCTTGTCCGCCAGGTTAAGCCGGTCACGGAAGAGCAGGCGCAGCGCGCCGAGGGTTTTATTGGCCACAGCCTTGCTGTCGGCCACAAACAGCAGCAAGTCGCCCGCCTGTGCGCCGGTCAGCGCTTTGAGGGCTTCAATTTCCTCAGCCGAGATGAATTTAGCAGCGGTGCCCTTGACGCCTTCAGCGGCCAGGGCCAGCGTGGCCAGGCCCTTCGCGCCCTGGTCGCGGGCGACGTTGGTCAGTTCGTCCACTTCTTTGCGCGTGTATTCGGCGCAGCCCGGCGCGGCGATGCATTTAATCACCCCGCCGCTTTTGAGCGTATTCTGGAAGACCATGAAACTGCTGTTGGCAAAGAGTTGGCTCGCATCGTACAGCTTGAGATCGAAACGCAGGTCCGGTTTATCGGTGCCATAGGTGTCCATCGCCTCGAAGTAGGTCAGTTTCTTCCAGGGGGCATCCAGAATGCGTTTGTGCGGCGCGACGGCCGGGATCATCTCGGTGAACAAGCCTTCCATCATATCCAGCACATCATCGCGGTGAACGAAAGACATTTCCACATCGAGCTGTGTGAATTCAGGCTGGCGGTCGCCGCGCAGGTCCTCGTCACGGAAGCAGCGCGCGATCTGGAAGTAGCGTTCCACACCGGCCACCATCAGCAATTGTTTTAACTGCTGCGGAGACTGCGGCAGGGCATAGAAACTGCCAGGATGGACACGCGAGGGCACCAGGTAATCACGGGCGCCTTCGGGCGTGGTTTTAAACAGCATCGGGGTTTCAACTTCAACGAAACCGCGCTCATCCAGATAGTCGCGCATAAATTTGATCACTTTATGGCGCAGCAGCAAGTTGCGCTGCATACGCTCGCGGCGCAGATCAATGTAGCGATATTTCAGACGGACGTTTTCGTCGGTATCTTCATCTTTGTTGATCATGAAGGGCAGTGGTTTGGCCGCGTTGAGCACTTCGCACTGCTGAACTTCAACTTCGATCGCGCCGGTGGGCAGGTTGGGGTTTTCCGCGCCGGCCGGGCGGGAGCGCACGATACCGGTCACCTGCAGGACCCATTCCGCGCGCGCGTCCTGCAAAACAGCCGCGCTGGCTTCGCCCGGTTTGGAAACGATCTGCACCAGGCCAAAACGGTCGCGCAAATCAATGAAGGTGACGCCGCCGTGGTCACGCTGGCGATGAACCCAGCCGGCCAGGGTAACGGTTTGACCGATATTCGCGGCGCGTAACTCGCCGCAGGTATGCGTTTTATACATTCAGCCCTCGCTCAACTCAGCGCCGCGAGTTTTCTGGCTCGCGCGCCAGGGATTGGATAAAGTGTGCATATTTTAACACAGGTTGCGCCGCGCGGATGGATGCGAGTGTCGCCGGCTCTGTTCTGAACTGGCGACAGATTCCCTTACCATACTCTAATGCGCGTGCGCTGGAGACTGGAATATAATGCAGCCGGAGAAGTTGTCGGTTGTTTGAATCATTATGGAGGAAAGCATGCGGCTGCAATTATTGGCGGCGATTGTCGCCACAATGATGGCGCTGGTGTTTTACAGCGTTGCCATTTGGGGGATGTTCATCAAAAAGAAATTAAGGCTGTGGCATATCGTCCTGTTCTGGCTGGGCCTGGCCGGTGATATCACCGGTTCGCTGTTGATGGTTGCACTGGCCGGCCACTTTGAGATTAACCTGCACGGGATTAGCGGAATTGCGGCTGTATTGCTGATGTTGGTCAACGCCTTATGGGCCACTTCGGTATATTCGACCCAAGATACCGCGCACATGAACGCCTACCGCCGGTTCGGCCTGCTGGTGTGGTGTTTGTGGCTGGTGCCCTTTATCTCCGGGCTGATTATAGGGATGGCGCGTTAGCCCGTCTGGTCCTGCTTAAAAGTAAATCGATGGGTTGTCGGCTGCGGCAACCCTGAAAAAACAGCCGGCTGCAAAAGCAAAGCCGGCTGTTTTTTTTTGCTTGCCAGCCGGTGCGGTTTTTCGTACAATTCTGGTAGATTTACTCGCGAGGAAATGGCTATGGCAATTACCTATACAACGCGGATTTTGAAAGATGATCACACCAATGGTACCGGAATCCCTGTTCCGGATGAGGTTGTGGCGGCCTTGCAGGGCGGAAAACGTGCACCGGTGATCGTTACGCTGAAAGGGTACACCTACCGCAGCACACTGGCTGTCATGGACGGGGCTTCGGCTATACCGCTCAGCGCACAGCACCGGCAGGCGGCCGGCGTGGCCGGCGGTGATTTGGTGGAGATAACCCTGGCGCTGGATACCGAACCGCGCACGGTAACGGTGCCCGAGGACCTGGCCGAGGCCTTGCAGACGGCTGGGCTGCGGGCAGAGTTTGACGCCGCTTCGTATTCTGTCCGCAAAGAGTACGTGCGCCAGGTGGAAAGCGCTAAGGCCGCCGAAACCCGCGTCCGCCGGATCGGCGTGATTGTGGACCGTCTGCGCGGTTAATCACCTGCGGCTAGAATAGACAGATTTTGAACTTGCAGGGCGGCTGTAATGTCCGCGGCTGCCTGGCTGTGGTATGCTGGAAGCATCACCTTGAAAGGTTGGGGGAAATCAGCGATGTTTCGCTGCGCACAGACAACAAATTAGCTGTATCGGCAGAGGCCGAACCTGTTTTGGCGCGTGCATGACAATGAAATATCCATTGAAGGGGTGCGGAATGAAGAGTAATCGAACCTGTTTAGTGATCGGTATGGTGGCTGCGCTGCTGGTGACGACCGGGTTGAGCTTTCTGTGCGGCTGGACGGCGCGCGCCGTGGATTTGCCGCAGCGCCTGGAAAGTGCATTGAATTTCTCGACACCTACCGCGACCCTCGCGCCTACGTTGGAGCCCTCCGCCACGCCGCAGCCTTCCGCTACGCCGACCCTCTCGCCGACTTTTGCAGCGATGAATATTCAGGAATACCCTGGATTTACCGTATATTGGGACCGCGGATTATGGGAAAGCGCGCTGGCTTCATCCGTTAGCGTGGAAGATTTTGAGCTGGAAACGGGTGATTACGGCGAACTGAACTTGCCATATTTGACCAAACATGGTTTTTATTTGGTGGGCGGGTCCTGCAGCGGGCAGATTCTTCCGGCGGATGGAACTTTTTCCAGCGGAAATTATCTGCATGCCCGTGACTGGGGCTGCGGTTTAACCTTTAATTTTCCTGGTGATGCTTCTGGAAAAGCCTTCGGTTTTGACTACCGCGCCAGCGAACCCTGGGTGATCATGCTGGGTGATACTGAATTGGATCTGCCGGACGGACGCGCGGGTTTTATCGGCATTGTGGTCAATGGCGAACGCGTCAACGATTTCACCATCACCAGTTTTGAATATGCCCAGGGCGGCATCTCGGTGGATAATATTACCTATTCTTTGGTTTCCAATTGAGGCGGGTTAAGACTGTTCAGACCTGTACGCACCGTCTCGACAAACCAGCGCGCCATCTCGGCCGGCGGATAGGGCTGCCCGGCTTCCAGCCACCAGCGGCCTAATCCGCGCAGTGCCCCGGTCAGGTATCCGATAATCATGCCCGCATCCAGGCTGGTTTGCAGCCCTTTCTCGCGCAGGGTGGTTTCCAGCAGCGGCCGCGCCATGGCGGACATATATTCCTGCAACTGCACGGAAAAATACGAGTTTTCCACGTCGCTGAGCAGCGCCAGGTAAGGACGCGGGTAGCGTGCCATCTGTTCAAACGCGCGGGTCGCCAGCGGATAGGGCAGTTCACTGTTGTTTCTGGCTTCGAGCAGCTCCTCCACCAGTCGTTTTTGAGCCG
>CALGUJ010000002.1 GCA_937902055.1 uncultured Pelolinea sp. | reverse complement strand
AGCCTGCGCTCGCCCCTTAGCGGTCGTCCCGCTGAATACTTTAGCATAAAATATAAATAGGTGAAAGCGAGCGTGTGTATGGCAAAAATCGTGCTGATCATTGCCCCCGAGCGATTCAGGGATGAGGAATTGTTGGTAACCAAAACAGAGCTTGAATCAGCCGGGCACGCGACCGTCATTGCCAGCAAAGTTTTGGGAACCTGCCCCGGCTCCCGCGGCGGCTTTGCGGTTGCCGGCCTGACCCTGGGCGAAATCCGGGCACAAGATTATGACGCCGTGGTGTTTGTGGGGGGCGGCGGCTCCAAAGTATATTTTGCCGACGAACAGGCTCTGCGCATTGCGCGCGAAATGCACGAAGCCGGCAAGCTGGTGGCGGCCATCTGCCTCGCCCCCGTTATCCTGGCCAACGCCGGGATTTTGAAAGGGAAAAAGGCCACTGTTGCCGGCACTGAAGCTGGCACAATCGAGAGTAAAGGCGCGAAGTATACCGGACCCGGGGTCACCGTGGACGGCAATATCGTTACCGGCAATGCTCCCAAGAGTTCGAAATTGTTCGGGCAGGCTATTAACACCTTGTTGGAAGCGCGCGCTTGATCTACTTCCGTCATGTTGTGCGTGTTGAGTCAAACAGGATAAAGAGGTCATCGTGAAACAGTCCCTTGTGCATGTCGCCCTGGTGGTCAAGGATTACGACGAAGCCATTGCTTTTTACACGCAAAAACTGCATTTCACCCTGCTTGAGGATACTTACCAGCCCGAGCAGGATAAGCGCTGGGTGGTGGTTTCCCCGCCCGGTTCCCAAGGAACCACTCTCCTGCTGGCCAGGGCCTCCAAGCCCGAACAGCAGCCTTTCATCGGCAACCAGGCTGGCGGGCGTGTCTTTCTCTTCCTCAACACGGATGATTTCTGGCGCGATTACCGCGACATGCTCGCGCAGGGCATCCATTTCGTGCGCGAACCCAGGCAGGCCGATTACGGCCTGGTGGCGGTTTTTGAAGATCTCTACGGCAACCTCTGGGATCTGCTCCAGTTGAATGCCGATCATCCGCTAAGTAATCGCAATGGTTGATTGAATGATTAAGGAGAGTGAATGATGCCTTCCCTGCCCATCCCCGTCTATCTTGAAACCGCCAAGACCCGCGTCTTCGCGGTCGTGACCGCTTGGCCGGGCTGGTGCCGCAGCGCGCGTTCCGCGGATGCCGCCCTGCAGGCCCTGGTCGACTACGTCCCGCGCTACACGCTTGCTTTGCAGGGCGCCGGCCTGGCCTTCCCCTCGATAAACGCCGTCGCGGATTTGCAGGTGGTTGCCTCCCTGCCCGGCAACGCCACCACCGAATTCGGCGCGCCCGACCGGCCCCTCCCCGGCGACGAGCTGCCCGTGGACGCGCCCGAACTGCAGCGCATGCGCGCCATCCTGCATGCTGCCTGGCAGGCTTTCGACCGGGCCGTGGCAGCCGCGCAGGGCAAAAGCCTGCGCATGGGCCCGCGCGGCGGCGGGCGCGATTTGGAAAAAATGATCGCGCATAACAGCGGCGCCGAACAGGCCTACCTCACCGCCCTGGGCGGCAAAGCCAAATCCGGTGCTTCCGATGCGGACTTGCGCCTGGCCATGCTGGAAACGCTGGACGCTTCCGTGCGCGGCGAGATTCCCGCCCTCGGCCCGCGCGGCGGCAGGCGCTGGACCCCGCGCTTTTTCGTGCGCCGCGTCGCCTGGCATGCCCTCGACCACGCCTGGGAGCTCGAAGACCGCGCTCAGTGAACCGTCCGAGGGTAAAAGCGAATAAAAAACGTTTCTGAATTCCAAAATTTTTGTTAAATATGTATAATCAATCTGGGTGTAATTTCAGCCCAAAACCATAACAGAATTGAGGAAATCAATGCACACCAAAACCCTGACCCTCGGCATGGCTGTCTTGGCCTGCCTGCTGGCTGCCTGCCAACCTGCACCTGCCGCGCCGACTCCCACTGCTGTCCCCGAATCCACCGCCACGCCTGTCCCCGAGCCCACTGCCACCCTCGCGCCTGCCGAGCCGGCTGCCGCGGCTATCGGCGACGTGCTCGCCAGCCCCAACTGGGAAGTCACCGTGCTTGGCGTCCAGTTGGTTGGCGATCAGCTCTACGATCAAGAGGTCAACGGCAGCGTTCTGGCCGATGAAGGCAGCAGCTTTGTTGCGCTCGGTCTGAAAGCCAAACCGCTGGGTGACGTGAAAGCGGTGCCTTACGCCTCCCTCATGATCGCCGATGAGAATGGCCAGCCCCACGGCGCGTATTACTCCGGCATTCAGGCAGGCGACGGTGGCGAGCTGGACCCCTTCGACATCGATGTCACCCGCTGTTCCATGATGGCCATTGCCGGCGGAGGCATCGACCTGCCTGCGGAGTCCTACCTGCACCTGGTCTATCAAATCCCCCAATCCAGCCTCGGCCAGGAACTCACTTTCAAATTCGACGACAGCGCGCCGGTGACTTTTACCGTGGAATAAGCTTTGCTTGATGAAGAAATGATTGAACCATCTGCCTTTCGAAAGGAAGGCGGATGATTTTTTAAATCCCTGCTAGTAGATGTACCTGGCCTGGTGAGCGCATGGCCGTGCCCGGCAGCTCGAAGACCGCGTCGAGCGTATTATTATTGTTCATCACATCAGTGTGATTGCTTTATTGATTCGCATCCACGGTGAAGGAAAGCTGTTCGAAGAGGAATTGGATGGCTGAGAACGATATCGCTGAAAAATCCCCTCCCGCCTGATCTTCTTTATCTGGTAAATTTATTATCGTTATAATAAAAATGAAAAGAGAGAGAGTATGTTGAGATATTCCGGAGCCTTGATCGCAGTGCAGGATATGGCCGTATCGCGCCGCTTTTATGAAGATTTGCTCGGACAGAAGGTCAAATTCGATTTCGGGCAGGATGTCGCTTTCGAGGGCGATTTTTCGCTGCACCTCAGGTCGCACTTTCAAACCTTGCTGGGTGAAGCCGGGCGTAATCCCGAGTTGGCTTCCGAACGCAAAAATGAAGGTGAATTGTTTTTCGAGACCGACGAGGTGGAAGCCGTCTATCAAAAGTTGAGCGAAGCGCGCGTCGAGTTCATCCACGAGATCCTCGAGCAGCCCTGGGGCCAGCGCGTCATGCGCCTCTACGACCCGGACGGCTTCATCGTGGAGATCGGCGAGACTATGGATGCCGTCGTACGCCGCTTCCACGCGCAGGGTTTGAGCGCGCCGCAAGTCAGCGCCAGAACCTCCATGCCGCTGGATTACGTCGAGCGCGTCATCCGCGAGACTTCGGCCGCGGATTGATCCTTCGGCCTCGGCATGCTGCGGTGGGTGAGCTCGGGCGGAATGCGTTGAAAACGTGCCGCCCCCGCCGGATAAACTGGTAGAATCAATTCAGTAGATCGTTATGCAGCCCGCAGGAGGACTGGAATTGATGGCGTCATTTAGCGAATCCATGCAGGATTACAAACAGCAGCTTGAGCGCGGCCTCATCCAGCAAGCTTATCGCGGGTTGATGGATTACATGCAAGGGTTGAAAACCTATTTCAGGAACCATTATCCCCATGCCTTCGTATCCGGCAACCTCTATCAGGGCGTGATGGATATGACCTATTTCTCCTTTGTCCCCGCTTCGCTCAAAAGCCGCGACCTTAAAATAGCCATCGTCTTTGTTTATGAGGCTTTCCGCTTCGAAGCCTGGCTCTCAGGCTGCAACCGTCCGGTGCAGGCCCGCTACTGGGAAATCATCCGCGAAAGCACCTGGGATCAATATCCGCTGGTGCCCGATCCCCTCAAAGCCGACGCCATTCTGACGCACGTCCTGGTGGCCGATCCGGATTTTGGCAATCCGGCTGCCCTCACTGCCCAAATCGAACAGGGCACTCTGGCTTTCTCGCACGATATCGAAGCTTTCCTGTCCACCATTCAGGACTGACCGGTTTTGGCCTCTCCCAGGATGCGCCGGATACAGTTCACCATGCTATCCATCTGCGTGCGGCTCGTGCGCTGGTCGCAGGCCAGCGTCAGCATGCGCTTGGCTATCCCCACCGCCGTCGCGTTGCCGTTCAGGCGCGCGTCGTTTGGAATGCCCTGCCAGTGGATGGTCAGCCCGATGCCTGACTCGCCCAGCCGATCCCATAGCTTGTCGCGCGCCATCCCGTTCACGGTTACCGGTAGTCCCAGCGGCGTGGCGTCTTCTGGCAGCCTGGGGAAGATGGACGTCAGCCCGGGGATGTCCCTGATCGCTTCCAGCAAATAGGCGTAGTTCTCGCGGCGCGCCTGCCGCATGCCCGCCCAATCCAGCCGTTCGATGGCTTCTTTTTCCTGCCGGTCGCCCGCCACGGCCATGTCCTCGGCGTAGTAGCGCTCAGAGCGCTCGTACAGCTCCACCAGTTCGTCGTAATTCCCATCACCGCGGTACAGGTAATCCGCCAGGCGCGCCCGGTACTCGCGGATCACCGCCAGCCGCCGGTTGGGTGCGTTCCGCTGGCGCTGGATGAAGGCCGACACGTCGGCTTGCGTGGCGAGGTAGCCCCCGTCGTGCGCGCAGCACTTGCGCAAGCTGTTGAAGACAAAGTCGCCCAGGCTATGCTCCCAAAATCCCGTTTGCGCGTTGTCCTCGATCAGCAGACTGCCTCGCCGCTGCAAATCCTTCAATATTTCCTGCGTTTCACGAGAATGAGGAAAGCCGAAGTAATTGATGAAATAAACCGCTTGTTCTGGAGCAGCCTTGCGCTCCAGGTCCGCCAGGTCGATGGACAGGTCCGGCCGGATATCGTAATACGCGCAGGCCAGCCCGCAGCGCTCCAGCGTGGTGACGATGTCCGGGCACAGGTATGCCGGCAGCAGCACGCACCCGATGCCCTGCGCGCGCAGCGCATCCGCGATCACGATCAGGCAGGCCTTCCCGCCGTTCAGGAAGGTCAACCCGGAAGTGTCGATCCCCGGCCGCTCCAGCGTCCAGCGCTCGTCCGCGTAAAACTCACCGCC
>CALGUJ010000001.1 GCA_937902055.1 uncultured Pelolinea sp. | reverse complement strand
CGACGCAGCCATGGCGGATAACTATCTCAAATGGGGCCAGGCGCTGAGCGAGGATAAAGATTATGCCCAGGCAGTGGAAAAACTGGAAATAGTGATTAACGAATATCCCCAATCGGATTCTTTCGACGAGGCTTACCAGACAGCCGCCCAGGCGCACTACGATTTGAGCGGCAGCCTGAAGAGCAGCCAGGATTACCAGGGCGCTTACGATCATTTGCAACTGATCCTGGATAAGTACAGCCGATCCAAACTGGCGGCTACCGCCAAAGGCGATCTGCCGGCTCTGTTAATCACCTGGGGCGAGGACCTGCGCGGGCAGGACCAATTCCTGAAAGCCATCGAAAAATTCCAGCAGGTGGCGGAAATCACCAGCGATGAAAAGTTCACCGCGCAAGCGGATGAGAAATACCAGCAGGTGGTGGCGGAACTGGCCCGCGACAGCGGCGCGGACGGGCAGGTGGTGATCAATCAAGCGCGTCTGTATGCCTGCGGCGGCGAGAAGGTGACGGATCCCTCGGTCGATATTTTCCCGGAGGAGACAGGCATGGCGATGCCTTGCGACGACGGCTACAGCATGAGTTTTGTACCTTTCGAAGTACTGGCCGACATCCCCGGTACATTCCGTTACGTAGTCAGCGCAGAGAATGCGGATCGCCGCGTGCAGAGCTGCGATTACATCACCTCCTACGACCGGCGCACGTTGGAACGCTGGCAGTACGGAACCAAGGTGACCATCACCGAGGTTAAATCCGGCAAGGTATTCAAAAACAAGACTTTTTACGGCACATCCCCGGAGTCATGCCCCTCGGAATATTGGTTCTCTTATGAAACCGAAGAAACCTGGGGGGATTACGTCGACGATACCAAGATCAATGAGTGGCTGGCAGAGGTGTTGAAATGAGGAATATCAAGCGCATTCCATTGTTGTTGATTGCAGCCATTTTTTTCAATTTGGTCGGCTGCCTGCCGATGAGCGAGGCGCAGATCGCCAAACAGGCGCAAAACCGATACCAAAATATCATCCAGCCCACCCCGGAAGCGGAATCGAAGGAAAAATCCGGGAAAACCAGAAACGCCAACGATCTGGCGGATGAGCAAGTCCTGCGCCTGAGCGGCAGGGATTTCTACAACATGGACCCGGCAAATGCCTATAACCTGGAATGGGTGCTGTTCAACCAACTCTTCATCGGCCTGACACGCCAGGATCCCGAATCGCAGGAATTCCAGCCAGCCATGGCAAAGGATTGGAATCAGTCTGCGGATGGGCTCACCTGGACATTTACCTTGCGGGAGGGCATCCCCTGGGTATCTTACGACGCCGCCACCGGCCAGGTTGCCGAAGTCAAGGACGACCAGGGCAATACGCGCATGGTCACCGCGGCCGACTTCAAGGCGGGTATTTTGCGCGTCGTTGATCCCGCCATGTATTCGGGAAATGCTTTCCTTCTGTTCAACATTACCGGCGCACAGGATTATTTCGCTTACGCCGGTTCAGAAGACCAGATCGGCATCCAAACCCCCTCGGACACGGAGTTAGTGATCCAATTGAGCCAGCCCCAAGCCGGCTTGGACGCGCTTACAGAGCTGCCCATTTTCTCGGCATTCCCTTCCTGGGCTTCAATCGGGCAAACCGCCCTGACATATTTCTATGGTCCTTACGTGGTCAAGGAATACCTTCCGGGCGAGAAAATGACGCTCGTGCGCAATCCGTTCTGGCCGGATTCAAAAGAACTGCCCCAAGCGGTGCTGGAAGAAATCGATTTTAACCTCCAGTCCGGGCAGGACGCCATCACGGCATTCCAAAATGGAGAGTTCGACGGACTGCAGGTATACCCCGAGGAATACGCGACTATTAAAGAAAACATTGAGCTTAAGGATAAGATCGCCATTTCGACCGGTTCGTGTGGTTATTACCTGGTATTCAATAATGTCGATCTCGCTCCATTGGAAACACCCGCAGCCCGCCAGGCTATCGCTGCTGCGATCGACAAGGAAAAGATCAACGACACCGTTTTTGGCGGGACCGGGCAGGCCTTGAATCAATATGCACCGGCATTCTTGCGCGGCTCGAAAGACTACGGCGGCGCGATTGGGATCCCGTTCGATCCGGAAAGCGCCAAAGCCAAATTCGATGAACTTGGCTATGTCGGCATTCCACTCACCTTGACCACTCCGGATAGCGCCAACTATCTCAGCATGGCAAATCGTATCAAAGAAGACCTTGAAACCAATTTGGGCTTCAGCATCACCATCGATTCTTACCCCTGGTCGGATTACATATCCCAGGTCATGTACAATTCCTATGCCAGCGGCATGTACCTGAGGGGATATTGTTTGGATTTTGCCGACGCGGAGAATTTGTGGGACCGCTGGCTGGACGAAAGTTTTTTTGTCGACGTAGCCAATGGGCGCTGGTTGAACCAGGATTTCTTCGATACGCTCAACATGGCCAAAGGCACGGTTAATCTCAATGATCGCGTGAAATTTTACCAAAAAGCGGAGGAGATCATCGTCAATCAGGACAGCGTCATCATCCCCCTGGTGTGGAGCAGCAATATCTGGCTGGTTAATCCCAAGCTGGATGCCAGCTTCCCGGCGCTGTATCCGCAACTGGAGGATTGGGCATTCGTGA